>NZ_JBGCUM010000057.1:0-29040 GCF_054177665.1 Roseateles sp. P5_E8
CCGCGCGGCCGCGTGCTGGTCACGTCCGCAAGCAAGCCCGACCTCGCCCATGCCCGCGAGGCGGTGGCCGAATCAACGCTGGTGATCCACAACATGGTGCGCGCACGAGACGGCCTCTACCTGCGCGCGATGGACGGCGGCCTGGGCCGGCTGCAGCGCCTGTCCAACAACGGCAAGCTGGCCACCCTCCCCCTGCCCTTCGACGGCACGCTCGCCCGGGTGGATGTCGACCCCGCGCACGACGGCGCGCTGGTGACGCTGTCCGGCTGGCTGACGCCGACCGGCGTCTGGTCGGTCGACCGCAGCGGCAAGCTGGCCGACACAGGGCTCACCCCCCGGCCGGCCATCGACACCAGCGCCTACACGACCGAGCGCCGCTTTGCCACGGCCAAGGACGGCACGCGGATCCCCTACAGCCTGATCTACAAGAAGGGTTTGAAGCACGACAGCAGCGCACCGGCCTTCATCCAGGCTTACGGCAGCTACGGCGTGCCCGGCTACACGCCCGCGTTCGCCGGCCGCAGCCTGGCGCTGATCGACGCCGGCGCCATCGTCGGCTACGCCCATGTGCGCGGCGGCGGCGAGTACGGCCGCGACTGGCACCGGGCCGGCCAGATGGAGAACAAGCCCAACACCTGGCGCGACCTGATCGCCGTCACCGAGGACATGATCGCCAAGGGCGACACGGCCGCGCAGCGCCTGGTCATCGGCGGGCGCTCGGCGGGCGGCGTCACCGTCGGCATGGCGCTGACGGAGCGGCCGGACCTGTTCGCCGCCGTTGTCTCCGGCGTGGGCTGGCACAACCCGCTGCGCTACGTGGCCGAGCCCAATGGCTACGGCGAGGAGCCGGAATGGGGCGCCATCCGCGACCCAGCCGGCTACCGCTCGCTGAAGCGCATCGACAKCTACCAGGCCGTCGCCGACGGCACCAAGTACCCGGCCGTGCTGCTCACCACCGGCGTGACCGACTCGCGCGTGGCCCCCTTCCACCCGGCCAAGATGGCCGCGCGGCTGCAAGCGGCCACCGCCAGCGGCAAACCGGTGCTGCTGCGCGTGGACTTCGACGCCGGCCACGGCATGGGCTCCACCCGCGCCCAGCAGGACGCCGAAGCGGCGGACACCTACGCCTTCATCCTGTGGCAGACCGGCGTGGCCGGCCAACAACCGCCCAGGTGAGTGATGCTGTGGCGCCGCAGATTCTGACCAACCAGTCAGATTCAATTTAGACTGGCGCTCCTCCCGAGGAGCCACGCATGAGCGCCGACCATTCCAAGCTAGATGCCTACTGGATGCCCTTCACTGCCAACCGGCAGTTCAAGCAGGCGCCGCGCCTGTTGACCGGCGCCGACGGCATGTTCTTCCGCGACGACAAGGGCCGCGAGGTGCTCGACGGCATCGCCGGCCTGTGGTGCGTCAACGCCGGCCATAACCGGCCGAAGATCGTCAAGGCCATCCAAGAGCAGGCGGCCGAACTGGACTTCGCGCCGCCCTTCCAGATGGCCCACCCCAAGGCTTTCGAGCTGGCGGAGCGCCTGGCCCAGATCGCGCCGACGAGCATGAACCGCGTGTTCTTCACCAACTCGGGCTCCGAGGCCGTCGACACCGCACTGAAGATGGCCATCGCCTACCACCGCGTGCGCGGCGAAGGCGCCCGCACCCGGCTCATCGGCCGCGAGCGTGGCTATCACGGCGTCAACTTCGGCGGCATCTCGGTGGGTGGCATGGTGGCCAACCGCAAGATGTTCGGCACGCTGCTGGCGGGCGTGGACCATATCCGCCACACGCACGACCCCGCGCGCAACGCCTTCTCGGTGGGCGTCCCCGAGCACGGCGCCGAGTTCGCGGATGACCTCGAACGGCTGGTGCAGCTGCACGACGCGTCCACCATTGCCGCCGTCATCGTCGAGCCCGTCGCCGGCTCCACCGGCGTGCTGATCCCGCCGGCCGGCTACCTGCAACGCCTGCGCGACATCTGCGACAAGCACGGCATCCTGCTGATCTTCGACGAGGTCATCACCGGCTTCGGCCGCACCGGCAACCCCTTCGGTGCGCAGACCTTCGGCGTCACGCCCGACCTGATGACGGTGGCCAAGGGCATCACCAATGGCTGCGTGCCGATGGGCGCGGTCTTTGCGCAGCAGAAGATCCACGACGCCTTCATGACTGGGCCCGAGCACCTGATCGAGTTCTTTCACGGCTACACCTACTCCGCCCACCCGCTGGCCTGTGCGGCTGGCATCGCCACGCTGGACACCTACGCCGACGACGATCTGCTGACCCGCGCCGCGCGTATGCAGGACGAGTTCGCCACCGCGCTGCACTCGCTGCGCGAGGAACCCAATGTTGTCGACGTGCGCAACATCGGCCTCGTCGGCGGCATCGAGCTGAAGCCTCTGCCCGGCGAGCCCGCCAAGCGCGCCTTCAACATCTTCCTGGACTGCTGGGACAAGGGCCTCTTGGTCCGCACCACGGGCGACACCGTCGCGCTGTCGCCGCCTCTCATCATCGAGAGCGAGCACATCGCACGCATCATCGACACCCTCAGAGGCGCCCTGCGCCGCGCTGCATAAGAACGTTCTCTATGAAATGGCTACTCGCCCTTCTGTTGGCAGGGTCTGCCCACGCGCAGAACCTCACCTACCTCGGCCAGCAGATCGTGCCCACCACCGCGAGCTTTCGCGGCTTGCCCGTGGGCGGCCTGTCCAGCATCGACTATGTGCCCGCCACCGGCCACTACCTGGCCATCTGCGATGACCGCAGCGACCGCGGGCCGGCGCGCTACTACGAACTGACGCTGGACCTGTCCAAGTTCCGCCGCAGCGCCGACCCGGGCGAAGCCGGCGTGGGCTGGGTCAACATGACGACGATGCTGGACCTCGACGGCCAGCCCTTCGGCCGCAACATGGTCGACCCTGAAAGCCTGCGCCTGGACACCAAGCGCAACCTCATCTACTGGGCCAACGAAGGCCAGCGCTCCTCCGCCAGCGTGCAGAACCCCACCATGCGGCGCATGCAGTTGGACGGCAAGCCGGCCGGCGAGTTCGCCGTGCCGAGCTACTACAACCCCACGGGCAGCGCCGGCGGCCTGGCGGCGGGCGACGTGGGCGTCTACAACAACCTCGCCTTCGAGAGCGTGGCCATCACGCCCGACGGCAAGACGCTGTGGACCATGTCCGAGAACGGCCTGGCCCAGGACAGCCTGCCCACGGCGGTGGGCCGCGGCAGCCGCGCGCGCCTGCTGTCCTTCGACCTGGACACCGGCAAACCCGGCGCCGAGTACATCTACGACGTCGGCCCCGTGCCGTTCGCGCCCGCGCGCCAGGGCGACTTCGCCACCAATGGCGTGCCCGACATGCTGGCGCTGTCGGCCACCGAGTTCATCGTCATCGAACGCGCCTTCGCCGTCGGCGCCATCACGCCCGGCCGCGCGGCCCAGACCAAACAGCCCACCAGCAACACCATCAAGCTCTACCGCATCGACACGCGCGGCGCGACCGATGTGGCCGGCTGGCCCAGCATCAAGGGCCGCGACGTCGTGCCCGTCAAGCGCACCATGCTGCTGGACCTGTCCTCGCTGACCAACGACGACGGCAGCGTGCTGGCGCTGGACAACATCGAGGGCATCACGTTCGGGCCCATGTTTGAGGGCAAGCGCACGCTGATCCTCCTGTCCGACAACAACTTCAACCCGGCGCAGTTCACGCAAGTCATCGCGTTGACGATCGACTGATGCAGCCAGTCCCCTGGCGCGCCTACGCGCTGCTGGCCGCCAGCACCAGCCTGGTGGGCAGCTACGTCGGCCTGTCGAAACTGCTGGTGGCGGCTTTCCCGATCTTCCTGTTGGCGGGACTGCGCTTCGGCTTCGCGGCGGTGCTGATGCTGCCCTGGCTGAAGAAACCGGCGCAAGAGGCGCCGCTGGACGCGCGCTCGCGCTGGCTGCTCTTCCTCGAATCCTTCCTCGGCAACTTCCTGTTCTCCATCTGCATGCTGTTCGGCCTGCGGCAGAGCTCGGCCGTCGTCGCCGGCGTCATCCTGGCCGGCATTCCGGCGGCCGTGGCGCTGCTGAGCTGGGCCGTGCTGCGCGAGCGCCTGGGGGGCCGCACGTTGGCCGGCATCGTCTGCGCCGTGGGTGGCATCGCGCTCGTTGCGACGGGCAAGCAGGGCGGCGCGGAGACCACGCCGGTCGGCGCGCTGCTGCTGATCGCGGCCGTGTTCTGCGAGGCCTGCTACGTCGTCATCGGCAAGAAGCTCACTGCTGGCCTGGGGCCGAAGCGCATCAGCGCCCTCATCAACCTGTGGGGTCTGGTGCTGGTGACGCCGCTGGCCATCTGGCAAGGCCTGAGCTTCGACTTCGCTGCGCCGCGCGTGCTGGACTGGGGCCTGCTGGCCTACTACTCGGCGACGGCCAGCGTCATCACCGTGTGGCTTTGGATGGCAGGCCTGCAAGGGCTTCCCGCAGCCAAGGCGGGCGTCTTCATGGTGTTTCTGCCCATCAGCACGGCCCTCGTCGGCCTGACGCTGGGCGAGGCGCTGTCGACCCAGCAGGCGCTCGCCTATGGCCTGGCGCTGGTGGGTGTGTTGCTGGCGACCTGGCCGTCCAAACCGGGCTCTCGGTAGGATGACGGGATGTCCCTGGAAGCCGACCTCGCGCGCTGGCGCGAGCACCTGACCCGTTTCGCCGCCCTGCTGGGCAACCCGCCGGACCGCCACGCGCTGCCGGCGCCCGATGCCAGCCCCGGCCACTGCCTGATCTTTGCGCCGCATCCCGACGACGAATGCATCGTCGGCGCCCTGCCCCTGCGCCTGCGCCAGGAGGCCGGCTGGCGCGTCAGCAACGTCGCCGTCACGCTGGGCAGCAACGCCGAGCGACGCGAGGCGCGCTGGGCCGAGCTGCAGGACGCCTGCGCCGTGCTCGGCTTCGGCTGCATCCGCGTCGGCGAGGACGGCCTGTCCGACGTGCGTGCCGACGCGAGCAACCCCGAGCAGGTCGAGGCGCTTGCCGCCATCCTCACCGAGCACCGCCCCGCCCTCGTCCTCGCCCCGCATGCGCTGGACGACAACCCCAGTCATCGCGGCGTGTACCGCCTCGTCGTCGAAGCGGTGGCACAGGCCCGGCTGGACACGGTGCTGGCCTTCACCGAGTTCTGGTCCACCCAAGCCACGCCCAACGCGCTGGTCGAAACGAACATCGCCGACACCGCCCGGCTCATCGCCGCGCTGGAGCGCCACACCGGCGAGATCGCGCGCAACCCCTACCACCTGCGCCTGCCCGCCTTCCTGGCCGACACCGTGCGCCGTGGCGGCGAGCTGGTGCTGGGCGCCGGGGAGGCGCCGCCCGACTTCGCCTTCGCCACCCTCTACCGCCTCGTCGCCTGCCGCGCCGGCCAGCCCGTGGCGGAACTGCCGCGCCGCGTCTTCGCTGCCGATCAGGCCTTGTCTACCGCTGCACTGCTCACCTCATGACTCAACCCACCCACATCCGCGTCCACCAGTTCGCCGGCCTGCAGCCCGGCCCGCGCTTTCTCGTGACGGGCGCCGTGCATGGCAACGAGATCCACGGCACGAAAGCCATGGCCGAGATCATTCGTCAGCTCGACGCCGGCGAGCTGACGCTCAAGCGTGGCACGCTGACGCTGGTGCCCATCGTCAACCCGCTGGCCAACCAGTTGAACCGCCGCGAGGGTGACCGCAACCTCAACCGCAACCTGCGCCCGCCCGTCATCGCCCACGACTTCGAGGACCGCATCGCCCGCGTGCTGTGCCCGCTGATCGCCCAGCACGACGGCATCCTGGACCTGCACAGCTTCCAGGGCCAGGGCCCCGCCTTCGCGATGATCGGCCCGCGCGACAACAGCGGCGAGCTGGAACCCTTCGCGCAGGAAGCGACCGAGTCGGGCCTGGCTGCGGCGCTCGGCGTGACACGCATCGTCGAAGGCTGGCTGTCGACCTACGCGCTGGGCCTGCAGCGCCGCCAGCAGCGCGAGCACGACGGCTCGCGCCGTGCGTCGCTGATCTCCGACCCGCACTACGGCGTCGGCACCACCGAGTACATGCGCTCCACCGGCGGCTGGGCCATCACGCTGGAATGCGGCCAGCACCTGGACCCGAAAGGCCCCGAGGTCGCACGGCTGGCCATCCTGCGCGCGCTGGTCTTCCTGGGCATGCTGGACGAAAGCGCCGTCGAGGCGCATCGCCCGGCACAACCACCGGAGCTGCTGCAGCTCTACGACGTCATCGACCGCGAGGACATGGGCGACAGCTTCGAGCGCAGCTGGGCCAGCTTCGACGAGATCGCCGATGGCCAGCACATCGGCACCCGCGCCAGCGGCGAGGCCGTGCTTGCGCCAAGCGAGGGGCGCATCGTGTTCCCTAACGTGAAATCGCTGCCGGGTACCGAATGGTTCTACCTGGCGCGGCCCAGCGACCGCCAACTCTGAGCCCATGAAGCTGCTGCCGCCGCTGCTGGTGCTGCTGGTGCTGCTGGTGCTGCTGGCCACGCTGCCAGCCGCCGGCGCGGCGCCGCCACCGGCCCAGGTCGTCACCATCCCCTTCATGGAGCGCGAAGCGCCGCACCGCGCCTATGCCGACGCGCTGCTCGCGCTGGCATTGGATCTGTCCCGCGACAAGTACGGCCCCTACCGCGTCGTCCAGCAACGCGAGGAGACTGTCATCCGCCGCCAGTTGCTGGAGCTGGAGAAGGGCAGCAGCCTGTCGGTTGCCGTGGCCATGCCGTCGCAGGAATGGCTGGACGGCGCCCTGCCCGTGCGCGTGCCCATCATGCGCGGCCTGGCCAGCTTCCGGTTCTTCCTCGGGCGCCAGGCGGACCTGCCGCTCTACGAATCAGTCAAGACGGTCAACGACCTGCGCGCCCTGGCCATCGGCCAAGGCCCGGGCTGGTCCACCGCCAAGATCCTGGAGGACAACGGCTTCAAGGTCGTCTACGGCGGCGCCCACCCGACGCTGATCCCCATGCTGCACTCGGGCCGTTTCCAGCTGCTGATGCGCAGCGTCTACGAGGTCCAGCCGGAACTGCGCGCCCAGCAAGACGCCCACCCGGGCCTGGTCATCGTCGACAACTTTGCCGTCTTCACCTACATGCCCATCTATTTCTTCGTCGCCAAGAACCAGCCCCGGCTGGCCGAGCGGCTGGAATACGGGCTGAAGAAGGCATATGCCAACGGCCAGCTCGACAGGCTCATGCAACGCTACTTCGGCGACAGCCTGAAGCTGCTGAGGAACAAGCGGATCAAGTTCCTGCACCTGCCCAACACCAACATCGACAAGAGCTTCTTCGAGCGGGATCGGCCGTATCTGCTGGAGTCGGTCGTCACGCTGGAGAAGGCCGCGCGCCGTTGATGCCGTTGATTCCTCGAAGCCGGCCGCTTTACGTCCTGCTCGTCCTGACGGTCATTGCCGCAGGACTGGCATCACGCCGATATCCCTGGCTGTTACCGACACAGCTTGGCAAATATCCCGGCGATGCGCTCTGGGCGCTGATGGTGATGCTGCTTTACGGGCTCGCCAGGCCGGGCTGGTCAGTCGGCCGGGTGGCTGCGGCAACGCTGGCGACGTCATTTGCGGTGGAGTTCAGCCAGCTCTACCAGGCCGACTGGATCAACGCGATCCGGCACACCACGCCCGGGCATCTCGTGCTGGGCTCCACGTTCCATGCGCCGGACCTGCTGGCCTACACAGTCGGCGTGCTGGTGGGTGCAGCGTTGGAACGCCTGCTGCTGCGCGGACCGCCATCTCCGGACTGAAGCGGGTCAGCCCATCGTGCCGCGCGCCTGCATCGCCTCCCGCCAGCGACGCAAATGCGGGTGCTCATCTCCTGGCTTGACCTTCACCACGCGCGCAAAGTCCACCGCAACGACTGCGGTGATGTCGACGACGCTGAACTGGCCCGCAGCGATGAAATCGCGGCCGGCGAGATGCTCGTTCAGCGTCGCGAAGAACTGCTGCAACCGTGCCAGGCCGCGCTGGGCCAGTGCGGGGATCTGCGCGTAGTCCACCGGCCCCGGCAACGCGCGGTTGGCCATCGCCGGGCTGCTGTTGCGAAAGGCCTCGGCGATCGAGGCAAGCCCCTCGAACTCGACGCGCCACTGCCAGCTCGCGATCTCGGCCATGTCGAGCGGCGTGCGGCCCAGTAGCGGTGGTTCGGGATAGCTCGCCTCCAGCCAGGCAGCGATGGCCGCGTTGTCGGTCAACACGGCGCCCTCCTCCACGACCAGGGCCGGCACCGTGCATTGCGAATTGACGCGCCGAAACGCCTCGCCCATCTGCTCGCCGCTGCGCAAGTCCACCTGCACCGTCTCGTGCGGCACGCCCTTCTCGGCCAGCATGATGCGCGCCCGGCGCGGGCTGGGAGCGGTGGCGCAGTCGTAGAGCGTAATCACGGCGCCGCCACCTTGTCCTGCGTCTTCAAATCGAAATCGCTCGCCTCATGCCGCTCATGCAGCTGGCTGCCCGGCTCGCCCCAGGTACGGTTGACCTTGCGGCCACGCTGCACGGCCGGACGCCGAGCGATCTCGTCGGCCCAGCGGATGACGTGGGTGTATTCATGCACCGACAGAAACTCACCCGCGCCGTAGAGCTGGCCCTTGGCCAGCGCGCCATACCAGGGCCAGGTGGCCATGTCGGCAATCGTGTACTGCTCGCCGGCCAGGTAACGGCGCTCGGCCAGCAGGCGGTCCAGCACATCGAGCTGGCGCTTGACCTCCATCGCGTAGCGGTCGATGGGGTATTCCTGCTTGGTCGGCGCATAGGCGTAGAAGTGGCCGAAACCGCCGCCCAGGAAGGGCGCGCTGCCCATCTGCCAGAACAGCCAGCTCAAGGCTTCCGCGCGCTCGGCGCCGCCCGCAGGCAGGAAGGCGCCGCCGAACTTCTCGGCCAGATAGATGAGGATGGCGCCTGACTCGAAGACGCGCACAGGTTCAGGACCACTGCGGTCCACCAGCGCCGGGATCTTGGAGTTGGGGTTGGCCTCGACAAAGCCGCTGCCGAACTGGTCGCCCTCGTTGATGCGGATCAGCCAGGCGTCGTACTCGGCGCCCGCGTGGCCCAGGGCCAGCAGTTCCTCCAGCATGACGGTGACCTTGATGCCGTTGGGCGTGCCCAGCGAGTAGAGCTGCAGCGGGTGGCGGCCGACGGGCAATGCCTTGTCGTGCGTGGGTCCCGCAACGGGCCGGTTGATGCTGGCGAACTGGCCGCCGCTGGCCTTGTTCCAGGTCCAGACCTGGGGCGGGATGTAGTCAGGCGTCGTGTCGGTCATGGCGGCAACGCTAGCGCAAAAGCCGATTTCCTGCGTCGCCGGGCGCAATCGACGGCAAGCCCTTCACGCTTAGCTTCAACCTTCAAGCCGTGGGGGTCGTTGCCGGCCCGCAAAATGGCGGCATGCGAATCGACTTCATCTCCGACATCGTCTGCCCCTGGTGCGCCATCGGCCTGTATTCCCTCGAAGCGGCGGCCGCTCGCATCCCGGGGCTGGTGCTGGACCTGCATTTCCACCCCTTCGAGCTCAACCCCGACATGGGCCCCGATGGCCAGGACATCGAAGAGCATCTGGCGCACAAATACGGCGCCAGCCCGGCCGCGCTGGCGGGCACGCGCCAGGCCATCCGCGAGCGCGGCGCTGAGCTGGGCTTCACGTTCAGCATGGAAGCGCGCAGCCGCATCTACAACACCCGCAGCGCCCACCGCCTGCTGCACTGGGCCGACGAGGCCTTCGGCGGCACCGTGCAGCGCGCGCTCAAGCTGTCGCTGCTGGCGGCTTACTTCACCGACGGCCGCAACGTGTCCGACCCCGCCGTGCTGCTGGAACTGGCCACCGCCGCCGGCCTGCCCGAAGCCGAGGCGCGCGAGCTGCTGGCCGGCGACCGCTACGCCGCCGAAGTGATCGAGGCCGAAGCCGGCGTGCACGCCCAGGGCATCCACGCCGTGCCGGCCATCATCGTCAACCAACGCCACCTGATCCAGGGCGGGCAGTCGGTCGAGGTGTTCGAGAAGTTGCTGCGGCAGGTCGTGGACGACGTGGCCTGAAGGACTTGAAGGCAGGCATCCTCAGCGATGAGGATGCGAGCGCGTGGCACGCTCACTAGGCTCGGCAGCCACCGCCAGGAGCCTGCCATGAAGACCTGTCTCGTCCTGCCCAGCCTGCCCGGTCTGCTTCTGGCAGCCTCCGCCCTAGCCGCACCGCCCACGGCACAAAGCCCCTTCCACATCCGCCAGGCCAACAGCGCCAACAGCGGCAACCACGCGACGGGTGACATCCTCGTCTGGGGCATACAGAACGTGCTGCCGCCGGCCGCCGACCCGGGTGCCTATGTCTACGGCACGTCCGGCGTGTGCCCGGCGGGCAAGACCTGCGACTCCTTCGCCACCGACCCGGACTGGGTCAAGGCGCGCCTCTACGAGCGCGACTGGACGCTGACACCGCACCAGTACTTCGCGTCGACGCCGTACGACGCGGCCCTCACCGGTTCCAGGCGGCTGCTGCTGTCGACGGCTTCCAACTACTCCGCCGGCAACACGCTGACGGTGCAGACGCCCACGGTCGGCGATGTGGGCGCCATGCCCTTTGTGCAGTCGATGACGGTCAGCGGCTCGGGCCTCACGCCCACCATCAGCTGGACACTGCCGGGCAGCACGCCGGACGGCATCGACACCATGCGCATCCGCGTGCAGGACAACACCCACCCGGTCACGGTCGAGGCCCGCAACGGCCTGCCGCGCAGCTTCGAACAGTCCGACCTGATCTGGCAGAGCTCCGTGCTCGCCACCACCGGCCTCACCCTGCCGGGCGGCGTGCTGAGCTACGGCACGAGCTACTCCATCAGCATCGACCTGGCCCACACGCGCGGCGACGGCAGCGTGGACGCACGCTCCAGCTCCTATTTCGACTTCACGCCCATCGACCCCGCAACGCTGCCCAGTGGCGTCGGCAACATCGCGCTGCCGACGCTCAAGCCGGTGCCGACCGTCGACGGCGAACTGGCCGGCCCGGTCTACGGTTTTCATGTCGAGGACGTCGGCCCCGACCACATCACCTTCATCGACCCCGTCGTCGCCACCGGCTTCAGCTACGCGGCCGGCGCGGGCGACCCGAACTTCAAGGCCGTGCAGGTGGCCAGCAACGTTGGCGACGGGCTCTACGAGGTGTGGACCCGGTCGGGCAACGTCTGGCAGAAGACGGCCGACGGCGTCGCCGCCGGCGAGAGCTTCGACTTCGTCGCCCACGGTTTCGTCGGCGGCGTGAACGCCTTCGAGATCCGCGGCATCGAGGAATCGGCCAACGTCAACGCGTTTGACGTGACCGGCTTCGTCACCGGCCTGAGCTTCGTGTCCAGCGGCAACTTCACCGGCACCATGCAGGCCATCACGACGGCCGTGCCTGAACCTGAGACTTACTGGCTGTGGCTGGCCGGTGCCGGCGCCCTGCTGGCCTGGCGCCGGCGGCAGACCTGAGACAATGGCGCCCTGTTTCCGAAGCCCGCCGCTGGCGGGCTTCTTGTTTCTCCAGAGCCCATGTTCAAGAACCTGATCACCTACCGCATCGGCGAAGGCTGGACCACCGATGCCAAGCAGCTCGGCGAGCAGCTCGCCAAGGAACCCTTCCTGGCCTGCGCCCCGACCCAGCCCCTGGCCGTGGGCTGGGCGCCGCCGCGCGGCATCGAGCACGCGCCCCTCGTCGAAGTAGTCGACGGCCACTGGCTCGTCAAGCTCAAGCGCGAGCAGCGCCTGCTGCCCTCCTCCGTCGTGCAGGAGCGCGTGGACGAGCTGGCCGAACACATCGAGGCCACGACCGGCCGCAAGCCCGGCAAGAAGGCCAAGAAGGAGCTCAAGGAACAGGCCGAGCACGAGCTGCTGCCGCGCGCCTTTACCAAGACCTCGGCCACGCAGGTGTGGATCGCGCCCGCGCAGCAGCTGCTCTTCGTCGACGCTGGCTCCACCAGCCGCGCCGATGAGGTCATCACGCTGCTGATCCAAGCCAGCCCGGGCCTGTCGCTGCAACTCGTGCAAACGGCCGAGAGCCCCGCCGCCTGCATGGCCGCCTGGCTGCTGGACGGCGTGACGCCCGAGGGCTTCCAGATCGAGCGCGAGTGCGAGCTCAAGGGCAGCGACGAGCAGAAGCCCGTCGTGCGCTACGCCCGCCACCCGCTGGACATCGACGAGGTGCGCGCCCATCTGACCAGCGGCAAGATGCCCACGCGCCTGGCCCTGAGCTGGAACGAACGCGTTGCCTTCACGCTGACCGAGGGCTTTGCGGTCAAGAAGATCAGCTTCCTGGACCTGGCCTTCGAGGGCCGGGCCGAAGCCAGCGGCGATGAGGCGTTTGACGCCGACATGGCGCTGGCCACCGGTGAGCTGGGTCGCTTGATCCCGGCGCTGATCGAAGGCCTGGGCGGCGAGCATGACTTTGCCGCCGGTGGCGCGGCACCGGCGCCCGTGCCGGCCGCCCTGCCCGAGCCAGAAGCGGTCGCCGAGGACGCGCCGCCTTGGTGACCCGCTAGAAGCCCAGCTTGAGCGTCACGCGCACCGTGCGTGGCTCGGCGGGGTGGACATGCCGGTCGGCCACCGGCGCGGCTTCGCCGGGCAGCTGCGACTCGTAGAAGTACTCGATGTCGTTGAGCTTGCGGTCGGTCACGTTGAACACGTCGAGCGTCAGCTCGGCCTTCTCCCACAGCTTGCGGCTGACGCGCAGGTTGGTCGTCAGCGACGATCGCGAACGCACGCTGTTGTCCTCCACCAGCGAGCCCGAGCCGAGGTAGCGCCATTGCAGGCTGGCCGACCATGGGCCCAGCTCGCGCACGGTCACAGCAATGGAGCCGACCTTGTCGACAGCGTTGGGGATGCGGTTACCGGCCACGTCGGCGTCGGCAAAGCGCGCATGCGTCCAGGCCAGGTCGGCGTCGATGAGCAGCCACGGCGCAGGTACGTAGCGGTTGTTCCACTCGATGCCATGGCGCTTGCTGGGGCGGTTGGCCTCGGTCGCACCAGCGTCGCCAACGTAGACCAGCTCGGAGTCGAAGTCCAGCTTCCACAGCGCCACCGAGCTTTGCAGGCCCGGCACCCACTCCGTGCGCACGCCCAGCTCCATGCCGCGCGCGGCGACAAGACCCGGCACCTTGTCGACCGCGTCACCGGTCCTGGGGTCGACCGTGGCGGTCGTGCCGCGCGCGTCGTTGCTGTGGAAGCCCCGGCCGGCGTTGAAGAAGAACTCCGTCTTTGCCCAGGGGCCGGCAATCAGCGACAGCTTGGGTGACAACAGATGCGCCGAGGCGCTGCCGGAGTTGGCGGCGTTGCTCRGGCTGTCGACCTTGAAGCGTGCCTGGTCCGCCCGCAGGCCGACGACGCTGCGCAACCAGGGCGTCAGCTCGACCGATGTCTGGCCGTAGACGCCGAGCTGGGTCTCGCGCACGTCGTCGTCGCGCGTGGTGCCGATGAGGCGGCGCTCCACCGTGTCGTAGAGGCCCACGCGGATGCGGTCATGGCGCAGTTGCAGGCCGACCTCGCTGCGGGCCGGCAGGTCGCCCAGGCGATGCTCGACGGCGTGGCTGGCGCTGGCGCCGTAGACGCTGCGGCTGTCCTGCTGCGAGAACTGGTCGCCGTCATCGGGGCGCTCCAGCGCATAGGTGAAGTTGGAGAAGAGCTTGAGCCGGTAGTTCATCGCGTAGGCTGCGACATTAGTCGTCTCGCTGCCGGTGTTGCGATGCCATTCGCCGGACAGGCTGCTGCGACGCGTCTCGCCACCGTCGCTGGTGTCGATGGCATCGAAGCGCCCGAAGGCTTGGCCGTTGTACATGCCCGCCGTGATGAGGCGCTCGGGCACCTGGTCGGTCGACTGCCACTTCGCGTCGTAGCCCATCAGGCTGGCGCTCCAGCCCTCGGCCCCGGTGCCGCCGGACAGCGTGACCACGCCATTGCTCTTGCGCAGGCGCTCCGGCAGCTTCCATGGGCCGTCGTTGTACTGCACCTCGACGGCGCCCAACAGGCTCAGGCCGCTACCGATTGCCGTGGAGCCGGCGCCGACAAAGCGCTGGAACTGGCGCTGYCCCAGCGTCAGCGCGGCGAAGCTCTCGTCCAGCGTGCTGCGGTAGGCGATGTCGGCCGAGCCGGCGGCAGCGAAGTTGCCGTTGCTGGCGAAGTACGGCCCCTTGCGGTACTCGATGCGGTCGACCAGCTCGGGGATGAGGAAGTTCAGGTCTGAATAGCCCTGGCCGTGGCCGTGCGTCGGCATGTTGACGGGCAGGCCGTTGACGCTGGCGGCGAAGTCGGTCCCGTGGTCGAGGTTGAAGCCGCGCAAGAAATACTGGTTGGCCTTGCCGTCGCCCGAGTGCTGCGTGACGATGAGGCCGGGCACGAACTCCAGCACCTCGCCCGGCCGCAGCGCGGGGCGGCTCTTCAGCAGTTCGGCGCGGATGGTGCCCTGCGAGGCGGCGTCGGCGCTGCCGATGGCGTTGTCGTAATGGCGGCCTGCCACTTCGACCTTGTCGAGCACGGCGGTAGCGACGACGACGGGGCTTTCAGCCTGAGCTTGAGCCGCAGAAGCAGCGAGCACGCAGACAGCGGCCAGCAGCGTCGGCTGGAAGCGATTCTTGGACATGGGAGATCTCGGGAAACCGGGGCCTGCGGGCGCGCGCAGGGGCCGCCCGTCGCGGCTGGACAGGCGGAAATCAGGAAGCGTTCGGCTGAGCTCAGCCCCGAGGAGGCGTCAGCGGCGGCGCGACAACGCGGTCGCGCCAGGCCAGGCCCGCCATGACGGGGCGGTCACCGCCCTCACCCGCCGGCAGCGCCAAGGCGGCCGGCAGCCAGGCCAGGAAGGCCGTCGCGCCGCCTTGCAGGGAGTCGTCTGCCGGCTCGGCCACATCAAGCACGTCGGCGTCGTCGTGCGAGTGTTTGTGGAAGACGCCGCCATGCGCGTGCAGCTCGGCCGACGGCCCCTTGCTCACCACCCAGCTGAGCTTGGCCGCCTGCAGGCGTGGGTCCTGGGCGGCATGCAGATGGTCCAACAACGCCCGCAGCGGCGACGCCGCTGCCGGCGCTGCACCGGTGTGCACATGACGATGGCCCTGCACGCCGGCAATGAGCTGGGCCACGCTCTGCAGCGGCAGCACGACGAGCAGCAGCATCAGGATGCCGGTGCGCGTTCGTTGCAGGAGTGATGACAGGATGAGGGGCACGGGGGCAAGCAAACCAGAACGGCGCATCGTCGGTGGCTGGCATTGCCAGCGTATGACAGGCGTCATCCGTTTTACGCAGACCCGCAGCGGCCGGATTCGCCGCCCCCTAGGTCAGCGGCCCCAGCTCGTGAACGGCTTCACCGCGAGGTTGGCGTTGACGTAGCGGCCGTCACCGGTCACCTCGTCACCCAGCCATGAAGGCGATGCGAAAGCCTGGCCCTCGGCGTCAAGCTCGATCTCCGCCACCACCAGACCGGCGTTGGCGCCCAGGAACTCGTCGACCTCCCAGGTCATGCCCTCATGCGGGCACAGGTGGCGGATCTTCTCGACAACGGGGCCGCCGCACAGGGCCAGGAGTTGCTGCGCGTCGGCCAGCGGCACGGCGTACTCAAACTCGGCCCGCGTCGCGCCGCGCGTGGTGCCCTTGATGGTCAGGAAGGCCGCATCGCCCGCAATGCGCACACGCACCGTGCGCGCGGGGTCGCGGCTGAGATAGCCCTGGCTGAAGCGCGTCTGGCTTGCGGCCTGCTCGCGCCAGCCGTCGCCCGTGACGAGGAACTTGCGTTCGATCTCAATGCCCATCACTGCCTCCCGCGCGCGCCGCGGCCTCGCGCAGCTTGTCCTTCTTGCTCTTGCGCGTCGTGCTCTTGATGCCGCCCGCGGCCTGCGCCTCGGTGGCCACGGCCTCGGGCTCGAAGCCGGCGAGGCGCTCGCGCGGCACGCGCTGGCCCTGGCGCTTTTCGATGAGGCGGAAATGGCTCTCGGCGTTGTCCGGGCTGTCCGCGCAGATGAAGCTGATGGCCAGGCCCTCGGCCCCCGCGCGGCCGGTGCGGCCGATGCGGTGGGTGTAGTCGGCAGCGGAGCGCGGCAGCTCGTAGTTGACGACGGCGTCCAGCGCGTCGACGTGCAGGCCGCGCGCGGCCACGTCGGTGGCCACCAGCACCTTGACGCTGCCGGCCTTCAGCGCGGCCAGCACGTCGTGCCGCGCGCCCTGGCTCAGCTCACCGTGCAGCACGCCGGCCTTGAAGCCGTGGGCGAAGAGCTTGTCGGACACGAGGTCGGCCGTGTAGCGGCTGGCGACGAAGACCAGCGCACGCTCCCAACCCGCGTCCTTCAGCAGCTGCCGCAGCGCGGGCAGGCGCTGAGCGCGGTCAAGTTGGATGGCGCGCTGCGTGATCTGCGGCGGCGCTTCCTTGATCTCGATGCGCACGGGTTCGTGCAGCAGCTCGGCAGCCAGGCTCTCGACGGCGGGCGCGAAGGTGGCCGAGAACAGCAGGTTCTGCCGACGCGCCGGCAGCTGCGCGATGACGCGCTGCAGCTCGTCCGCAAAGCCCAGGCCCAGCAAGCGGTCGGCCTCGTCCAGCACCAGGCATTGCACACCGGCCAGCRTCAGCCCGTTGTGATCCAGCAAGTCGAGCAGGCGGCCGGGCGTGGCCACCATCACGTCGCAGCCGCCGCGCAGCGCCATCAGCTGCGGGTTGATGGACACGCCGCCAAAGGCCAGTGCGATCCTGGGCCGGTGCAGCAACCTGGCCGCAATCTCGCGCAGGAACTCTGCGGTCTGGGCCGCCAGCTCGCGGGTGGGTGCCAGCACCAGTGCGCGCGGGCCGGGCCGGGGCGGCGAATCGACGAGCCGCTGCAGCAGCGGCAGCGCAAAGGCGGCCGTCTTGCCGGAGCCGGTCTGCGCCAGAGCCAGCACGTCGTGGCCGGCGAGCACGGGCGGCAGGGACGCTGCCTGGACGGCGGTCGGCGCGTGGTAGCCCTGCTCGCGCACGGCGCGCAGCAGGGCGGGCGTGAGGCCCAGGGATGCAAAGGACATGCGCGATTGTCGCGGCAGCGGCAGTCGCCGCCCGGCCGCGCTGTGCGGCAGTCAGGGCGCCGTCGTGAAGGACCAGACCAGATGCAGCGGCGTCGCGCCAACGGCGCCATCGAACTCGACGCGATAAGTCTCCCCGGCCCTCAGGGGTGCGTGGGGCACCAGTGCCGCCTCACCCTCGCTCAGGAAGCCGTTGCGGTCGTTGCTGGAGGTCAAGACGGTGGCCTCGACGGGCGAGCCGTCGGCTGCTATCGAAAGCGCGAAGCGGCTGACGTAGACGGCAGCCGCCGCATGCAGCGAGACCGGGTAGCCCTCGGTGAGGCCGGCGTCCAGCGGCTTCATATTGGCCGCCCGCATTTGGGTGGGCAGGCCGGTCGCACCGGCGCGCGGCCATGTCGCCCAGACATCGCCGCCGGCGCTGACCGTGCCCGGCAGCAGGGCCGTGTCGAGCACCATGGCGCGCCGTTGCCCGCCGGGCTCTGCGGAGAAGCCCAGCCCGAGCTGCTGCACGCGCGGGTCGAGCAGGAACATGCGGCCGTAGAGACTGTGCAGCGTGTCGTTCACATAGTCCCAGGGCTGCGGCTCGGCGGCCAGGGTGGCCGCGTAGCCGATGACGATTTCACTGTGCGAGCGCAGGCCGGGCGACGAAGCCGCCGCGATGCCCGCAGCCGCGAGCCGCTGTGCAACGTCGGTGCCGGTGAAGCACGGCAGACCCGGCCGCTCCTCCACTGCGGTGGTGTCGTTGGCCACCGCATAACGTGCGTGTGACTGCGCGGTGCCATCAAACGCAGACAGGCGCGTGAACTGCGGCAGGCCGAGCGCCTGGCGCGTCACATTGACGAGCGAGAACGCGGTCGAGCGGATCTGGGGCGCGTCGCCCGGCGCACAAGCCACGCTGCCGCCGGGCACCGGGTCCGGCGTGGTGCCAACGATCGGAGGCGGCAGCAGGGGCGCTGCCGCCGACGCTGCCGGCGCGATTGGGGCCGGCGCAGGGCTGCTGATGG
The DNA here is from genome assembly GCF_054177665.1 of Roseateles sp. P5_E8. Classification (NCBI taxonomy): domain Bacteria; kingdom Pseudomonadati; phylum Pseudomonadota; class Betaproteobacteria; order Burkholderiales; family Sphaerotilaceae; genus Roseateles; species Roseateles sp. P5_E8. The sequence goes on from NZ_JBGCUM010000057.1 coordinate 18,000, forward strand.
TGCTAGATGGGCCGCTTGCTTGGCCAGCACCGCCACCGCCGCCACAAGCGGTCAGCGCCATCAGCAATAAAAGCGCCGAAAAGCTCAGCAGGGGCCGGCGGGTGTTCGACATGAGGACTCCTGATCCAGCGGACGCCGGTCCAGGTGCCGGCCTCACGATTGGAAAAGGCGCCCCGCGCAACGGCCATCGGCCGGGATGGGAAGAGGTCGTAGGACGCTATGCGTCCCGTTGTCAGACAGCCGGGTCAGGCAGTCAGAACAGCGCCTGCTGGTCAGCCGCCAGCTGGCCGGCAGCGCGGGCTTCGATGAGCAGCAGCCGGCGCTTGGTCTCGACGCCACCCGGCGCGGAAAAACCCGTCGGCGCACCGCCTGCGCCCATCACGCGGTGGCAGGGCACGATGGGCGCGAAGGGGTTGTGGCCTTCGGCCCGGCCTACCGCGCGCGCCGCGCCAGCGTCGCCCAGCGCAGCAGCGATCTCGCCGTAGGTTCGCGTCTGACCGACGGGGATCTGGCGCGTCAGCCAGAGCGTGCGGCGGTCGAACTCGGCCACCTCGCTGTCATCCAGCTTGACGGCCAACAGTTCGCGGTGATCAGCGGTGTCGCCAGCCAGCAGACGCTGGACGAGCGCGATGGCCACGCTCACCGTCCTCGGCGGCTCAGCCTCGGCGGCGCCGTCGAAGCGTTGGTGCATCAACGCGCGCAAGGCATCGACGTCTGCAGCCGGCAGTTGCGAACCAATCAGCCCTTCGCTCGCGTCACCGCGCCAGGCGATGCCGCAATGGCCCAGCGCGGTCGCAAAGATGGCGAACTGCAGTGTCACGCCACGCCCTGCCCCAACCGCGCCTCGGTGGCTCGCGCCGCGACCTCGCGCGGCGCGAGCGTCTTCAAGCGGTGGTCGCTCCAGACCTGCCGCCAGCGCCGCGCGCCCGGCGTGCCGTTCCACAGGCCCAGCGCGTGGCGCATGGCATGCGACCAGGAACGGCCGGCCGCGTGCACGCGTTCGAGATAGTCCAGCCAGGCGTCTTCCACCTGCTCGCGCGACGCAGCCGGGTCGGGCTGGCCGAAGAAGCGCGAATCCCACTGCGCCATGCTCCAGGGCTCGTGATAGGCCTCGCGGCCGACCATGACGCCGTCCAGATGGGCGAGCTGTCCGGCGATCTCGTCAGGTGTCTTCAGGCCGCCGTTGATGGCGATGGTGAGCTGCGGGAACTCGCGCTTGAGTTGCGCCACCAGCTCGTAGCGCAGCGGCGGGATCTCGCGGTTCTCCTTGGGGCTCAATCCCTGCAGCCAGGCATTGCGGGCATGGACGATGAAGACCTCGCAGCCGGCCTCGGCGACGGTGCCGACAAAGTCGCGCACGAAGCCATAGCTCTCGTTCCTGTCGATGCCGATGCGGTGCTTGACGGTGACCGGCAGCGAAGTCGCATCGTGCATGGCCTTCACGCAGTCGGCCACGAGTTGCGGCTCGGCCATCAGGCAGGCCCCGAAGGCGCCCTTCTGCACCCGCTCGCTGGGGCAGCCGCAGTTCAGGTTGACCTCGTCATAGCCCCAGCGCTCGGCCAGCTTCGCGCAGGCTGCCAGGTCGGCCGGCTCGCTGCCGCCGAGCTGCAGCGCGACAGGGTGCTCCTCGGCGTTGAAGTCCAGGTGGCGCGGCTGGTCGCCGTGCAGCAGCGCGCCGGTCGTCACCATCTCGGTGTAGAGCAGCGTGCGGCGGGTGATGAGGCGGTGCAGGTAGCGGCAGTGCCGGTCGGTCCAGTCCATCATCGGCGCGACCGACAGGCGCCAGGGAGAAATAGCTTCGGAATTCACACCCCGATTATCGAGGGCCGCAAAAGACAAAGCCCGCGCTGGGCAGCGCGGGCTTTGATGAAGACGGGCTCGAAGGGATCAGCGGCGGCGGCGGGCAGCGCCAAGGCCACCCAAAGCGGCCGCCATGACCAGGGCCAGGCTGGCGGGCTCGGGCACCGTGTTGGGCGCGGCGCTGTACTCGACGAGAAAACCATTCGTTTGGCCGCCATTCGTGCCGGGGCCACCATGATCATTCCAGCCACCGCCGCCATTGGCCCAATTGGTCTGAAGGTAGTTCTCACCTCCGTTGACGTTGTTGGGCTCGCCACCGTTCCAATTGAAGAAGGTCAGCGCCTGGCCGGCTTCGGGGCCGGCACGCCAGGTCCAGTTGCCTTCCGAGCCGTCGTCGGAGCCGCTGATCCAGGCCAGGACACCGCCGGCTACCGTCACGGACGCGAAGCGGTTTTCATCCGCGTCGGTCAGCGTGGCCAGATAGCCGGTCAGGCCCAGATAGCTCTTGCTCTGGGCTGCGGCCAGGGCGTCGGCCCAGGTCACGGCATCACCGAAGAATTCGTAGTAGTGGTCATTGCCGCCCAAGGCGGCGGTCCACTGCACGGGGGCTGCAACGGCGGCCTGGCCGATCAGGCCGGTCGCGATAAGGGCAGCGGCAAGTGCTTTGCGCATTTATGTCTCCTTGGGCGTGAAATATTGGCGCGAGTGTCATGAGACCGCTACCACGCGCCAACCCCCAATCCAGGGGGAGACAGCTTCAGCTCAGGTCATGCAAGGGATGCTCGGTCGGCGCCCATGGGCTGACGAAGAAGGCGGCCACCTCGGCCGGGTCAACCCCGGCGACCGTGGCCGGTGCCCAGCGCGGTGCGTGGTCCTTGTCAACAGCCAGCGCGCGTATGCCCTCGACCGTCTCGCTGCGCGCCGCACCCCGCAGGTGGAAGGCATGGTGCACCAGATCGCGCTCCAGGCGCAGGTCATCGGCCAGGCTCAAGCGGCGGCCCCGACGCACCAGTTCAAGCGTGACGGCCAGCATGGTCGGTGAGCGCTTGAGCAGCGTCGCGCGTGTGCGCTGCGCCCAGTCGTCGTCAGCGCGGGCGAGCGAATCCAGCATGTCGGCCAGAGTCGGCAGGCTGAAGTGGCGATCAATGCGATTGGCGACGGCCTTGGGGTCGGACGACGGCGCCAGGTCGACGCGCTCCATCACGGTGGCGACGACATGCTCGGCGCTGGGCTGCGCGCCGTGGCGCAGGTCGTCGATCAGCGCGGGCCAATGCTCGGCGCGCACGAAGACGTCGCCCAGACCCCATTCGATGGCGTCACCGGCCGCGATGGCCTGGCCGGTCAGCGCCAGCCATTCGCCCACGGCGCCGGGGCATTGGCCGAGAAACCAGCCAGCACCCACGTCGGGGAAGAGACCGATACCGGTCTCCGGCATGGCCAGCGTGGAGCGATCACTCAGCACGCGCAGCTTGGAACCCTGACTGATGCCCATGCCGCCGCCCATGACGATGCCGTCCATCAGCGCGATATAGGGCTTGGGGTAATGGTGGATCAGATGGTTGAGGCGGTACTCGTCGGTGAAGAAGTCGCCCAGCGCCGGGTCGCCCGCATGGGCGGCCTGGTGGAAGAAGCGGATGTCGCCGCCCGCGCAGAAGGCCGGCGGCCTGCCTTCACGGCCGGCGCCCAGCACGGCGACGGCCTGGATCTGCGGCGACGCGGCCCAGTGACGCAGCAGCGCGGTCATGTCGCGGATCATCGCCAGCGACAACGCGTTCAGCGCCTGCGGGCGGTTCAGCGTGATGAGGCCGAGGCAGCCATTGACTTCGGCCAGCACGTGGCCGTCGGATACCAGGGGCGGGATCAGGTCGGTCATGCGTTCTTCAAGGAAGGTTTGCAGGTTTGACGGCGGGCGGCGCCAGCGCCTCGTTGGCGATCAAGGCGGCGAGCACTAGGCTACCGCCGATCAAGGCCGCGCTGCCTGGGTGTTCGCCCGCAAACAGCCAGGCCCAGAGGACGCCGAGCAAGGTTTCTGCCTGGCCCAGCAGTGCAATCTCGTGGCTGGGCAACTCGCGGGCCAGGCGCACGGCCAGTAGGCAGGGAATGGCGAGCTGAAAGACGCCGAGCAGCGCCAGCAGGCTGAGGTCGTGAGCCCCGGCCTGCATCGGCCAAGCAAGCGGCAGCGTGACGATCATCGAGATCAGCGCGCCGATGAGGACGGCCGGAAGCATGTCGCCACCCTGCCCCACCTTCTGCAACAGGCACCAGTTCGTCGCCGCAGCCAGCGGCACGCCGAGGGCGACCACCACGCCCAGCAGCGGCCCGCCGAGCTGGCCGCCGAACATCCAGGCAATGCCCGCACCGGCGACGGCAATCGCCCACCAGGTACGCGCCGGGATCGGCTGGCGCAGGAAGACCCGCGCAAAGATCGCCGTGAACAGCGGCGACAGCGACATCGTCACCAGCACGTTGGCCACCGTCGTCAGCGACAACGCCACCATGAAGGCCGTGAACATGACGGCCCAGCACAGGCCGGACGCCCAGACCGCACCGCCGGACATTGCCGACCAAAGCGCCTTGCCCCGCATCACACCGAGGATCAACACCAGCGCCGCTGCGTTGAACGCACTGCGCCAGAACGTGATCTCGAACCCACGCGCCGCATCCAGATGCCGCGTGACCACGCCCGCCGAACTCCACATCAGCGTGACCAGCAGCATCAGCAAGACGGCAGATCGGTGGCTCATCAACGAAGAGCGCCCCGTAAACGGGGCGCGGGCAATCATCTGACTAGAGCCCCCTCGCGGAGGGGGCTGGGGGAGCTCAAAGCGCCGCGCCAGCGAGTGGCTCGCGCTTAGGCGCGAGACGCGCGCTTGCGCTCGTTCTCGGACAGATGGCGCTTGCGCAGCCGCACGCTCTTCGGCGTGATCTCGACCAGCTCGTCGTCCTCGATGAACTCGACACCGTACTCCAGCGTCAGGTCGATCGGCGGCGTGACCTTGATCGCGTCTTCCTTGCCGGAGACGCGGAAGTTCGTCAGCTGCTTGGTGCGCGTGGCGTTGACGATCAGGTCGTTGTCGCGGTTGTGGATGCCAACGATCATGCCTTCGTAGACAGGGTCGTTCGGCTTCACGAACATGCGGCCCCGGTCGTCCAGCTTGCCCAGCGCGTAGGTGAAGATTTCACCCGCGTCCATCGAGATCAGCACGCCGTTCTTGCGGCTGGCGATGTCACCCTTGTGCGCTTCGTAGCCGTCGAAGATGTTGCTGATCAGGCCCGAGCCGCGCGTCAGGTTCAGGAACTCGTTCGTGAAGCCGATCAGGCCACGCGCCGGGATGCGGTACTCCAGGCGCACGCGGCCACGGCCGTCCGGCTCCATGTTGACCAGCTCGCCCTTGCGCTCGCCCAGGGCCTGCATGACGCCGCCCTGGTGGATTTCCTCGACGTCGGCCGTGACCAGCTCGATGGGCTCGTGCTTGTCGCCGTCGACGGTGCGGAACACCACGCGCGGCTTGGAGACAGCAAGCTCGTAGCCTTCACGGCGCATGTTCTCCAGCAGGATGGTCAGGTGCAGTTCGCCCCGGCCCATCACTTCGAAGATGCCGTCTTCTTCGGTCTCGCTGACGCGTAGCGCGACGTTGCTTTGCAGCTCTTTCTGCAGGCGGTCCCAGATCTGGCGGCTGGTGACGTACTTGCCTTCGCGGCCGGCCAGCGGGCTGGTGTTGACGCAGAAGTTCATCGTCAGCGTCGGCTCGTCGACCTTGAGCATGGGCAGCGGTGCCGGCTCGGCCACGCTGGTGACGGTGACGCCGATGCTGATGTCGTCAATGCCGTTGATCAGCACGATGTCACCGGGGCCGGCCGAGGTGGTCTGCACGCGGTCCAGGCCTTGGAAGGTCAGCACGTTGTTGACACGACCCTTGTAAGTCTTGCCGTCCGGGCCTTCCATGACCAGCACGTCCATGGCGGGCTTGATCGTGCCCTGGCTGATGCGGCCCACGCCGATGCGGCCGACAAAGGTGGAATAGTCCAGCGCCGAGATCTGCAGTTGCAGCGGCGCCTCAGGGTCACCCTTCTGAGCCGGAACGTGCGTGAGGATGGTGTTGAACAAAGCCGACATGTCCGGGCCCCACTGCTCACCGTGTGCGCCTTCGGTCAGCGAGGTCCAGCCGTTGATGCCCGAGGCGTAGACGACCGGGAAGTCGAGCTGCTCGTCGTTGGCACCGAGCTTGTCGAACAGATCGAAGGCGGCGTTGATGACGGCGTCGGGCTTGGCGCCCGGCTTGTCGACCTTGTTGACGACGACGATGGGCTTGAGGCCCAGGGCCAGCGCCTTCTTGGTCACGAAGCGCGTCTGCGGCATCGGGCCTTCCTGCGCGTCGATCAGCAGCACGACGCCGTCAACCATGGACAGCGCGCGCTCGACTTCACCGCCGAAGTCCGCGTGGCCGGGGGTGTCGACGATGTTGATGTGCGTGCCTTCCCAGCTGACCGCGCAGTTCTTGGCCAGGATGGTGATGCCGCGTTCGCGTTCGATGGCATTGCTGTCCATGACGGTGTCGACGACCTTCTCGTGCTCGGCGAAGGTGCCGCTCTGACGCAGGAGCTGGTCCACCATGGTGGTTTTGCCATGGTCGACGTGGGCAATGATGGCGATGTTGCGGATCGGGGTGGTCATGGTGATGCTTCTTAAAAAAACCGGGTCAGGCAGAAGCTATGGATGGCTCCCACGCGGCCGAGCAGCCCGTCGCAGCGCCGCCAATCAAGGCGCAAAGCGCAGCCGTAGCTGAGGCTACGGCGAGCACTTGCAACGCCGAGTGGCGGTGTTGCGGCGGGATGAGCGGGCGTGTGGGGGCCGTTCATAGCTTCTCTAGCAGAGCCTGGACCTCCGGCGGGGTCAACAGGCGGTCGGCGATCAATTCGCCAGAGGTGATGTGGGCGCTGCCGAGGAAGGCGCGCTGTTCGGGGCCGTAGACGCGCACGCGCCCGGCATCGGGCGCGTCGACACGGCGGCGCAGCCCGGACAGAAAACGGATGGCCTCTTCGGCCGGCAGGCGCAGCTCAGGCGCTTCGGCCAGCAGGCGGTCGGGTGAGGTGAGCAGCGCGGCGCGTTGCTCTTCGGGCAGGGCTTCCAGCGCGGTCAGCGTGATGCTGCCGTCCAGCGTCAGGCTGCCGGAGCCGGTGCGGCGCAGTGCGGCCAGCGAGGCGCCACAGCCGAGCTTGGCGCCGATGTCTTCGGCCAGCGTGCGGATGTAGGTGCCTTTGGTGCAGCGGACGTCGAGGGTCACAGTGCCAGCCTGCACGGCAACGATGTCGACGGCATGAATCGTCACGCGACGGCTCTTGCGCTCGATCTCGATGCCGGCGCGGGCGTATTCGTAGAGCGCCTTGCCCTCGTGCTTCAGCGCCGAGTACATCGGCGGCGTCTGGTCGATCTCGCCGGTGAAGGCGGCGCAGGCGGCCGCGATCTGCTCCGGCGTGATGCCGTCGGCGTCACGGCGCTCAAGCACCTCGCCCTCGGCGTCGCCGGTCGTCGTCGTGACGCCCAAAGCCAGCGTGGCCAGATAGCGCTTGTCGGCGTCCAGGCTGGCCTGGCTGAATTTGGTGGCGGCGCCGAAGCACAGCGGCAGCAGGCCGGTGGCCAGCGGGTCCAGCGTGCCGGTGTGGCCGGCCTTCTCGGCGCGCAGCAGCCACTTGGCCTTCTGCAACGCGTCGTTGCTCGACAAGCCCAGTGGCTTGTCGAGCAACAACACGCCATGCAAGGCGCGGCGCTGGATGCGAACACGAGGCGGACGTGCGGCCGCAACGACAGCCTCAGTCATTCGGCTCTTCATCCTCCAACGCGCGCGTCGCGTTGGCCTTGTTGATCAGCGCACTCATCTCGGCCGCACGCTCGATGGTGCGGTCGAACTGGAAATGCAGCGTCGGCACGGTATGGATCTGCAGGCGCTTGAACAGACCGTTGCGCAGGAAACCTGCGGCCTCGTTCAGCGCTTCCTGCGTCTCGGCCGGGTCACCCACCAGCACCGAGAAAAACACCTTGGCATGGACGTAGTCCGGCGTGACCTCGATCGCATTGATCGTGGCCATGCCGATGCGCGGATCCTTGAGCTCGCGGATCAGCTCCGCCAGATCGCGTTGGATCTGGTCGGCGACGCGGAAGCTGCGGTTGGGGATGGCGCGTTTGTGTCTCATGGCGGTTTCCTAAAAGAACAAACCCCGCCCCGAGGGGCGGGGTTAACCCTCGAGGCAAAGGGTCAGATCGTGCGGGCCACTTCCTTGATCTCGAAGAATTCAAGCTGATCACCTTCTCGGATGTCGCTGTAGTTCTTGAGCTTGATACCGCACTCGAAGCCAGCCTGAACTTCGCGGACGTCGTCCTTCTCGCGGCGCACCGAGTCCACTTCGCCCGTGTAGACGACGGTGTTCTCGCGCAGCAGTCGGAAGCGCGCGCCACGGCGGACCAGGCCGCTGGTGACCATGGAGCCGGCCACCGTGCCGATCTTGGACGCGACGAACACGACGCGGATCTCGGCCGTGCCCAGTGCTTCTTCGCGCTGCTCGGGCGCCAGCATGCCGGACATCGCCTTGGTCACGTCATCCACAGCGTCGTAAATGATGCTGTAGTAACGCAGATCGACGGCGTTACCTTCGGCCAGCTTGCGCGCACCGGCATCGGCCCGCACGTTGAAGCCGATGATGACGGCCTTGGAGGCGATGGCGAGGTTGATGTCGCTCTCGCTGATGCCGCCGASCGCCGCGTGGACGATCTGCACCTTGACTTCGGCGTTGCTGAGCTTGAGCAGCGAAGAGGCCAGCGCTTCCTGCGAGCCCTGCACGTCGCTCTTGATGATGAGGGGCAACGTCTGCACGTCGCCGGCACCCATCTCGCTGAACATGTTCTCCAGCTTGGCGGCCTGCTGCTTGGCCAGCTTCACGTCGCGGTACCTGCCCGAACGGAAGGTGGCCACTTCGCGSGCACGGCGCTCGTCGSCCAGCACCATGAACTCGTCGCCGGCTTGCGGCACTTCGGTCAGGCCCTGGATCTCGACCGGGATGGACGGGCCAGCCTCGGTACAGGCCTTGCCGTCTTCGTCCAGCATGGCGCGCACGCGGCCGAAGGTGGAGCCCGCCAGCACGACGTCGCCGCGCTTGAGCGTGCCGCTCTGCACCAGCACCGTCGCGACCGGGCCGCGGCCCTTGTCCAGCCTGGCTTCGATGACGAGGCCCTTGGCCATGGACACGACCGGCGCCTTCAGTTCCAGCACTTCGGCCTGCAGCAGCACCTGTTCCAGCAGCGTGTCGATGCCTTCGCCGGTCTTGGACGACACGCCCACGAACGGCGACTCACCGCCGAATTCTTCCGGTACGACCTGTTCGGCAACGAGCTCGCTCTTGACGCGCTCGGCGTTGGCATCGGGCTTGTCGATCTTGGTCATCGCGACCACGATGGGCACACCAGCAGCCTTCGCGTGGTGGATGGCTTCCTTGGTCTGCGGCATGACGCCGTCATCGGCCGCACAGACCAGGATGACGATGTCCGTCGCCTTGGCGCCGCGAGCCCGCATGGCCGTGAAGGCCGCGTGACCCGGGGTGTCCAGGAAGGTGATCATGCCGCGCGGCGTTTCGACGTGATAGGCGCCGATGTGCTGCGTGATGCCGCCAGCTTCGCCGGCAGCCACACGGCTGCGGCGGATGTAGTCAAGCAGCGACGTCTTGCCGTGGTCGACGTGACCCATGACGGTGACGACCGGCGCGCGCGCCAACGATTCGTGCTGCTGCTCGGCGGCGCTGCCCTCTTCTTCGAGGAAGGCGTCCGGGTCGTCCAGCTTGGCCGGCACGGCCTTGTGGCCCATTTCCTCGACGAGGATCATGGCCGTTTCCTGGTCCAGCTGCTGGTTGATAGTGACCATCTGGCCCAGCTTCATCAACTGCTTGATGACCTCGGCAGCCTTGACCGACATCTTGTGCGCCAGGTCGGCCACCGAGATGGTCTCGGGCACGTGCACTTCGATGGTCTGCAGTTCGACCGGCGGCGTGAAGTTCGAATTGCCTTCGTCACGACCACCACGGCCACCGCGGCCACCGCGCGCCGGAGCGCGCCAGTTGCCACCGCCACCGGGGCGGTTGGCGCCGGCGGGGCCGGAACCGATGGTCTTGAGGCCGCGCTTCTTGGCGGCGTCATCGGCCCAACTGGACGACAGCTTCTCAGACTTGACCGACTTCTTGTCGCCCGGCTTGGCAGCCGCGCCAGGGGCGGCAGGTGCGCCGACCTTCTTGTGGATGGTGCCCTTGATGCCGGCAGCCGGTTCGACCGGTTTCGGCTCTTCCTTCTTGGCCGCGACCATCACCTTCTTGGGCGCGTTCATCATCGCGCGGATGGCGGCAGCCTCGGACTCGGCGGCCTTGCGGCGGCGGGCCAGATCGTCCTGCTTGTTCTTCTCTTCGGCGGCAGCGTCGACGGCCTTGACCACGCGCAACAGCGGCTTGGGCGGCTCGACCGGAGCAGCAACCACGACCGGCGCGGGTGCTTCCACAGGTGCGGCGGCAACAACCGGCTCGGGCGCGGGTACCTCGGCCGGTGCCGACTTGCTACGGCGGCTGGCGGCGGCCTTGTTGATCGCGGCGGCCTCGGCAGAGGCCTTGTCTGAGCTGCGCTGACGGGCTTCGGCAACGGCCTCCGGCTTCGCAGCTTCGGCGGCAACCAGTGCGGCGGCAGCGGCTTGCGCAGCGGCGGCGGCTTCGGCGGCGGCCTGCTCCTCGGCGCGGCGCGCCTCGGCGGCTTCGCGGGCGGCGCGCTCGGCGTCCTCGCGGGCCTTCACCTTGGCGTTCAGCTCCTCTTCCTGCTGGCGCAGGGCGGCGGCATTGGCTTGCGCCTCTTCCTCGCGGCGGGCCAGATCGGCTTCGTCCTGGCCGCTGCCGGCCTCGTCCGAAGCGTCATCGCGCTTGATGAAGGTGCGGGTCTTCTTGACCTGGACCTGGATCGTGCGCGCCTTGCCGCTGGCGTCAGCTTGCTTGATCTCCGTCGTCGACTTCTTGACGAGGGTGATCTTCTTGCGATCCGCACCGGCAGTGCCGTGGGAAGAGCGCAGGTGGTCGAGCAGGCGTTCCTTGTCGTTCTCGCTCAGCGAGTCGTCGACGGAAGACTTCTTGACGCCCGCGGCTTGCAGCTGCTCCAGCAGCGTGCTCGCCGGCTTGCTCAGCTCGGCGGCGAATTGGGCGACGGTAGTCACGGCCATGTGGG
>NZ_JBGCUM010000058.1:0-28906 GCF_054177665.1 Roseateles sp. P5_E8
GCCTCGTCGAGCGTCTGTGGGTGCGCGAGCCGAGCCTCGTCTTCTACCCACGCCCGCTGGCACACGACTTCCACAACGCGCCGGCCGAGGGCTCGGACTTCGTCTGCGCGACGCTGGATTTTGAGGCTGGCCACCCGCTCGTGCAGGCGCTGCCGCCCCTGATCGTGCTGCCGCTGGCCGACGTCGACGGGATTAGCGCGACGCTGACGCTGCTGTTCGGCGAGGCCGAGCGCCTGCGCTGCGGCGAGCGGCTGCTGGCGGACCGGCTTTTCGAGGTGCTGCTGCTGCAACTGCTGCGCTGGATGCTGGACCAGCGCGACGCGGCACTGCCGCTGGGCTTGCTGCGTGGCCTGGCCGACCCGCGCCTGGCCCGCGCGTTGACGGCATTGCACGCGCGACCGGGTGACGCATGGCCGCTGGCGGCGATGGCGCAAGAGGCCGGCATGTCGCGCAGCCGCTTCGCCGAGGCCTTCCGCGGCGCCCTCGGCCAGACACCCGCCGACTACCTGGCCGACTGGCGCCTGGCCATCGCCCGCAGCGAACTGCGGGCCGGCAAGCCGCTGAAGGTGTTGGCCGCAGAGCTCGGCTACGCCAATGCGTCGGCGCTGAGCCGGCTGTTCGCGCAGAAGCATGCGGGGCTGTCGCCGCGGGCCTGGCTGAATCAGCCCAGTTAAAGTGCCGACCATGCGTCGCCCCGGCCGCTTCCTCGTCCTCTGCCTGCTGCTCGTGCTGCTGCCATTGCGCAGCCTGCTCGCGGCCGGCCAGTTGAGTTGCGAACCGCCACCCGTGCAGCATGAGCAGCATGCCGGCCACGAGCATCACGTCGGCCACGGCGAGTCACACGACCATGCCGCCAAGCCGTGCAAGCTCTGCGCGCCCTGCTGCCTGGCCGCAGCGCCGCCGCCGGTGCTGGTGCTGAGCGCCGTCACCACAGCACCCGCCGAGCGCGCGGCTCTCGCGCCCGCCAAGGCCTGGGCGAGCATCGTGCCGCCCCTGCCCGACCCGCCTCCCCGGGCCTGAGCCTCTCTCCTCACTGCTCCGCCGCTGTTCAGCGGTGGTTCTTGTCCTGCCCCGAGAGGCTTGTTGTATGCCCCCTGCCCCCTTCCACGCGGCGCTGCCGCTGCTGCTCGCGTTGACCCTGGCCGGATGCGCCAGCGTCGACCCCGGCGCGCCTCTGGCCGACGTCAACCGTCTGACCGAGCCGCACACCCGCCAGCCACTGGCCGACCAGCCCCTGCCGCCCGACGCCCTCGCCACGCGCTTGCGTGAGCCGTTGTCCGCCGACGCTGCCGTGCAGCTCGCGCTGCAGAACAACCGCGCGCTGCAGGCCCGGCTCGCCCGCCTGGGTGTGACGGCCGCCGAGGTGGCCGACGCCGGCCGCCTGCCCAACCCGGGCTTCCGTTTCAGCCGCCTCACGCGCGGCAGCGAGGTGGAGCTGGAGCGCGGCTGGCATGTCGACCTCGCCCGGCTGCTGACGCTGCCCCTGGTGCGCGCCGCCGAGCAGCGCCGCATGCAGGCCGAGCAACAGCAGGCGGCCGCCGACGTGCTGACCCTGGCCGCCGACACCCGGCGCGCCTGGGTGCGAGCGGTGTCTGCCGAGGAGACGCTGCGCTATCGCCAGCAGGTCATGGAAGCGGCCGAGGCCGGCGCGGAGCTGGCCAAACGCATGCAGGCCGCCGGCAACTTCAACGCCTTGACCCGGGCGCGGGAGCAGGGCTTCGAGGCCGAGGCGCGGCTGTCGCTGGGGCGCGCTGAACAGCAGCGCATCGCCACACGCGAACGCCTCGTGCGCCTGCTCGGCCTGGAGGACGGCAGCGCGTTGCGCCTGCCCGAACGCCTGCCCGAACTGCCCGGCACCCCGCGCGAGCCGGGCGACCTCGAAGCGCTGGCCTTGTCGCAACGCCTGGACGTGCAGGCCGCGCGCCTGACGCTGGAGCAGGCCGCACGCCAGACCGACCTGGCGCGCACGACGCGCTTCGTCTCCATGCTGGAGCTGGGCACGGTGCGCAACTCCTCCAACGAGGCGCCCACGCAGCGCGGCTGGGAGGTGGCGCTGGAGCTGCCGCTGTTCGGCCCCGGCCCGCTGCCGCGCGCCGACGCGCTGGCCCGCCAGGCCGCGCACGAGGCGGCGGACACGGCCATCCGCGCCCGCTCCGAGGTGCGCGAGGCCCACGGCCTCTACCGCAGCGCCTTCGACATCGCCCGGCTGCACCGCGACGAGCTGGTGCCGCTGGCCCAGCGCATCGCCGACGAGCAGCTGCTGCGCTACAACGGCATGCTGATCGGCGTCTTCGAACTGCTGGCCGACGCGCGCACGCAGGTCGCCGCCGTCAGCGCCGCGCAGGAGGCGCTGCGCGACTTCTGGCTCGCGCAGGCCGACCTCGACCAGGCCCTCGTCGGCCGCGTCGCTTCACTGAATCGCGAGGATTGACCATGTTCAACCGACGTTCACTCCTCGGCGCGGCTTCTCTCGCCGCCGTCTCCAAGGCGGCCATGGCCGCCCTGCCCGAGCCCGTCAYCCAGACCTCGCCCGACACGCAGGCCCCGCTCGTGCCGCCCACCGGCCGGCCCTACAACCCCGTCGTCACGCTGAACGGCTGGACGGCGCCCTGGCGCATGAATGCCGGCGTCAAGGAGTTCCACCTCGTCGCCGAACCCGTCGTACGCGAGATGGCGCCCGGCTTCACCGCGCGCCTGTGGGGCTACAACGGCCAGAGCCCCGGCCCGACCATCGAGGTCGTCGAGGGCGACCGCGTGCGCCTCTACGTGACCAACCGCCTGCCCGAGGCCACCAGCATGCATTGGCACGGCCAGCGCCTGCCCAACGGCATGGACGGCGTGACCGGCCTGACGCAACCGCCCATCCCGCCCGGCAAGACCTGGGTCTACGAGTTCATCGCCCGCCGCCCCGGCACCTTCATGTACCACCCGCATGCCGACGAGATGGTGCAGATGGCGATGGGCATGATGGGCTTGTGGATCACGCATCCACGCGCCAAGCACCCGCACATCGCCGACGTGGACCGCGACTACGCCTTCCTGCTCAACGCCTACGACATCGAGCCCGGCAGCGCCACGCCCAAAGTCATGACCATGCTGGACTTCAACCTGTGGAGCTGGAACAGCCGCGTCTTCCCCGGCATTGCACCGCTAGTAGCTCGCCAGGGCGACCGCGTGCGCATCCGCATCGGCAACCTGACGATGACCAACCACCCCATCCACATCCACGGCCACGAGTTCGAGATCACCGGCACGGATGGCGGCCCGGTGCCGAAGACCGCCCGCTGGCCCGAGGTGACGACCGACATCGCCGTCGGCCAGATGCGCCAGCTCGAGTTCATCGCCGACGAGGAAGGCGACTGGGCCTTCCATTGCCACAAGGCCCACCACACGATGAACGCGATGGGCCACAACGTGCCGACCATGCTGGGTGTGGATGCGAGCGACTTGGAGGCCAAGATCCGCAAGCTCGTGCCCGGCTACATGGCCATGGGCCAGAACGGCATGCACGAGATGACGGAGATGGCCATGCCCCTGCCCGACAACACCGCGCCGATGATGGCTGGCGAAGGACCATTCGGCCCGGTGGCGATGGGCGGCATGTTCAGCATGCTGAAGGTGAGGCGCGGGTTGAAGCGCGGGGACTACAGCGACCCGGGCTGGTTCGAGCATCCGGCAGGCACGCTGGCGCGCGAGGTGGGCGACGCGCCGCCAGCGCCGGTGGCACCTGGTTCACCACCCGCCACGGCCGACGTGCAGGTCCGCAAGCCGCACGGTCATCAAGGTCACTGAGGAGCGAGCAAAAAAAGCCCGCCGGGGTTGCCGGCGGGCTTGGTCTTGGAGGAGAGGGGGGGATTCGAACCCCCGAGACGTTACCGTCCGCCTGATTTCGAGTCAGGTACATTCAACCACTCTGCCACCTCTCCGAATCTGGTGCGAGCTGAGCCCAGCATTATAGCCAGGCTTTTTCAGCTCTCAACCGTGCAGCGTGTCGACGCCGCCTAGATAGGGTCGCAGCGCCTCGGGCACGGTGATGCTGCCGTCCGCGTTCTGATAATTTTCTAGAACTGCGACGAGCGTGCGCCCCACTGCCAGCCCCGAGCCGTTCAGCGTATGCACGAACTCGTTCTTGCCCTGGGCGTTCTTGAAGCGCGCCTGCATGCGGCGGGCCTGGAAGGCGCCCATATTCGAGCAGGAGCTGATCTCGCGGAAGGTGTTCTGCGCCGGCAGCCAGACCTCCAGGTCATAGGTCTTGGTCGAGCCGAAGCCCATGTCGCCGCTGCACAGCAGCACGGTGCGATACGGCAGGCCGAGCTTTTGCAGCACCGCCTCGGCGTGGCCGGTCATCTCTTCCAGCGCGGCCATGCTGTTGTCGGGGTGTTCGATGCGCACCATCTCGACCTTGTCGAACTGGTGCTGGCGGATCAGGCCGCGCGTGTCGCGCCCGGCGGAGCCCGCCTCCGAGCGGAAGCAGGGGCTGTGCGCGGTCAGCTTGACGGGCAGGTCCTCGGGCTTGAGCACGCTCTCGCGGACGGTGTTGGTCAGCGAGATTTCCGACGTCGAGATCAGGTACTGCTCAACCTGTTCCTCGTCGCCGCCACGAAGCACCCAGAACATGTCTTCCTTGAACTTGGGCAGCTGGCCGGTGCCCTCAAGGATCTCGCGGTTGACGATGTAGGGCGTGTAGCACTCGGTGTAGCCGTGCTCGGTGGTCTGCACGTCGAGCATGAACTGCGCGAGGGCGCGATGCAGGCGCGCAGCCGGGCCTTTCAGGAACGCGAAGCGCGAGCCCGAGAGCCGGGCGCCCATCTCGAAGTCCAGGCCAAGCGGGGCGCCGAGGTCGACGTGGTCCTTGACCTCGAAGTCGAAGGCACGCGGGCTGCCCCAGCGGCGCACTTCGACATTGCCATGCTCATCCGCGCCTGCGGGCACGCTGGCGTCCGGCAGATTGGGCACGCCCATCAGCATCTGGTTGAGCTCGACCTGGATGGTGTCCAAGCGCTCGGCGCCGGCCTTCAGCTCGTCGGCAATGCCGCCCACCTCGGCCATCAGCGCCGAAGCGTCTTCGCCCTTGCCCTTGGCCATGCCGATCTGCTTGGACAGCGCGTTGCGGCGGGCCTGAAGTTCCTCGGTACGCGTCTGCACCGAACGGCGCTCGCCTTCGAGCGCCTTGAAGCGTTCCACGTCGAGATAGGGTTGCGGGGTCTTGCGCGCGTTCAGGCGCTCGATGACGGCGTCGAGGTCCTTGCGCAGCTGGGTGATGTCGAGCATGTGAGAAAACCTTCAGAAATCGAATGTGAAAACGGCGCCGATATCAGCGCCGCCGGATGCATGAGGCACCGGCTCAAGATCGGGACGCACTCACCTCGGCCATGGACTTGTCGCCCAGGCCCATCGGCAGCGGGAAGCGCACATGCTCCTCCACGCCGGGCAGGCTGCGCACGGTGGTGGCACCCAGGGCGCGCAGGCGGTCGATGACGGCCTGCACCAGCACGTCGGGCGCCGAGGCCCCGGCCGTCAGGCCCACGCGGGCGCGGCCGTCCAGCCATTCCGCTTTCAGGTCCTCGGCGGAATCGACCATGTAGCCGGGCGTGCCCAGCCGCTCGGCCAGTTCGCGCAGGCGGTTGCTGTTGGAGCTGGTGGGACTGCCCACGACGATGACGACGTCGACCTGTGGCGCCAGCACCTTGACGGCGTCCTGACGGTTCTGCGTGGCGTAGCAGATGTCCTGCTTCTTGGGCTCGCGCACCTGCGGGAAGACACGCTTCACCTCGGCCAGGATGGCGGCGGCGTCATCCACGCTGAGCGTCGTCTGCGTGACGACGGCGAGCTTGCTCTGGTCCCTGACCGAGACCTTGGCCACGTCCTCGACATCCTCGACGAGATAGATGCCCTCGGACAGCTGGCCCATCGTGCCCTCGACCTCGGGGTGGCCCTTGTGGCCGATCATGATGAATTCGTAGCCCTCGCGGTGCAGCTTGGCCACTTCGACGTGGACCTTGGTGACCAGCGGGCAGGTCGCGTCGAAGACGTTGAAGCCGCGCACGGCGGCCTCGCGGCGCACCTCCTGGCTGACGCCATGGGCGCTGAACACCAGCGTGGCGCCGGCCGGCACGTCGGCCAGGTCCTCGATGAAGATGGCACCGCGCGACTTCAGGTCGTTGACGACATAGGTGTTGTGGACGATCTCGTGGCGCACGTAGATGGGCGAGCCGAACTTGACGAGGGCGCGCTCGACGATCTCGATGGCCCGGTCCACGCCAGCGCAGAAGCCGCGCGGCTCGGCCAGCAGGACTTCTTGCGGATGCACGACAGCATTCATCACAGCACCCCGATCACTTGGACTTCGAAGCTGACCGGCTGGCCGGCCAGCGGGTGGTTGAAGTCGAACAGCAGGGCTTCGTCACCCAGTTCGCGCACGACGCCGGCATAGCCACCCTGCCCGTCCGGGCCAGGGAACTGCACCACGTCGCCGACGTTGTAGACCTCGTCCGGGTCGCCCAGCTGGCGCAGCAACGTCAGCTTCACGCGTTGCAGCATCTCCGGGTTGCGCTCGCCGAAGGCCTCGCCGGGCGCCAGCGTGAAGCGCTCGTGGGCGCCCTCGGGCAGGCCGATGAGGCGCGCCTCGATGGCGGGCGACAGCTGGCCGGCACCGAGCGACAGCGTGGCGGGCTTGTCGTCAAAGGTGTTGACGATGTCGGCGCCGTCCGGGCCCGAGAGCCGGTAATGCAGCGTGAGGAAGGAGCCGGCCTGGATGGGGTTCATTCGAGAGAGGTAAGGAAGCGCTTGGCTAGACTGCCGATTTTATGCCGCTGACCCACCTCCCCCCCGATGCACGCCCGCGCGAGAAGCTGCTCGCCCGCGGCCCGCAGGCCTTGGCGGATGCCGAGCTGCTGGCCTTGCTGCTGCGCACCGGCATCCAGGGCACCAGCGTGCTGCAGCTCGCGCAGCAGATGCTCGACCGTTTCGGGGGCTGGGCCGGGCTGCTGGCGACCAGCGTGCAGGACCTCGGCACGGTCAAGGGCCTGGGGCCGGCCAAGCGCGCGGAGATCGCCGCCGTGCTGGAGATTGCACGGCGATCGTTGAACCAGCGGCTGGTCGAGAAGCCGGCGATGAACGACGTCGACACGGTCAAGACCTATCTGCGGTTGCAGCTCGGCAGCCTGGGGCAGGAAGTCTTCGCGGTGCTCTTTCTCGATGCCCAGCTGAAGCTGATCGCGATGGAGACGCTGTTCCACGGCTCGCTGAGCCACACGACGGTGCACCCCAGAGAAGTCGTCAAGCGCGCGCTGGCGCTGGGCGCAGGCGCGGCCATCCTGGCGCACAACCACCCCAGCGGCGTGGCCGAGCCCTCGCGGGCCGACGAACTGCTGACCAAGCACCTCTGCCAGGCGTTGGCGCTGGTGGACGTGCGCGTGGTCGACCATTTCATCGTCGGCGCCGGAGAGGTTGTCTCCTTTGCCGAGCGAGGGCTGATTTGACCAAGCTGGTCCGCAGCTTCGCCGACCTCAAACCGCTGGCCCGCGAGCTGGCTCTCGCGCGCCTCGCGGCCGAGCAGGAGCGCGAGCGGCTGGCGGCAGCGCTGCGRCTGGCCGAGCAGGAGCTGCGCGTCTTCGAGCTGACCGTCGGCCCGATCACGCCGCTGCGCCACGTCGAGCGAGTGCTGCACGACCTCGAACCGCCGCCCCCTGAGCCGCGCCAGCGCGAGGCCGACGAGCGCGCCGTGCTGCTGCAGGCGCTGTCCGACGATATCGACGTCGACACGCTGCTCGACACCGACGAGAGCCTGAGCTTCCGCCGCGAGGGCATCTCCGTCGAGGTCGTGCGCAAACTGCGCCGCGGCCACTGGGCCTTGCAGGGTCAACTCGACCTGCACGGCCTGCGCCGCGACGCCGCACGCGAGGCGCTCAGCCACTTCGTCCACGAGAGCAACCGACGCGGCCTGCGCTGCGTGCGCGTGGTGCACGGCAAGGGTCACGGCTCGCCGGGCCGCGAGCCCGTGCTGAAGGGCCGCGTGCGCCGCTGGCTGGTTCAAAAGAACGAGGTGCTGGCCTTCGTGCAGGCGCGTGGCAGCGACGGCGGCGCGGGGGCGCTCATCGTGCTGCTGGCTGGGACGACCTGACGGAGCGACGCGGCGCAGGCGAGCGCCACGTCCCGCGCCTATTCGATCTTGCTGGCGCCTTCGATCCCAAGCACCAGCGGGCGCTTCAGCTCGCCCGTGTTGTGCAAGCCCGAGGGCGTGAGTTGCAGATCGCGCGCCTTGAAGTACAGGAAGCCGTTGACTTGGCTCACGGTGACGCTGCCTTTGGCAGCACCGCCGGAGTTCCATTCGACGATCTTCTTGTTGGACACGTCGGCGAAGTTCACCTTCACCTTGCGGTCCGCGAGACTGGGCTTCGCAGCGACCTGGTAGGTGCCCGGCGCCGGGGTGGCGCTGCCGAAGTCCAGCGAAGCCACCTGAAGCCTGTCGTTGGACGCCAGCACGAAGGCCTCAGGCGTGGAGAGGTATTGCAGCCCGGCCTTGAACGTGTACTGCTTCGCGCCAGCGCTGGCGCGCAACTCGCCGTAATTGAACCAGCCGTTGGGACCGGCGTAGAGCTTGCTCTTCGGGTTGGTGAACCGGTCATCCGTCGCCGAGGGCACGTTGGTCCAGGCATCCGGCGCTGGCTGGGCATGGGCCAGAGCGCTTGCGGCGAGCGCGACACAGAAGAACAGTTTCCGGTGCATGGAGAGTGTCCCTTCGAGATGGCGAAGCGCGCAGCGCGCAAGGCTGGCACGTTAGCACGCGTGCCGCCGGGTTGAGCCCTGGACGCCGCCGGGGCGCTTATCGTCTTGTTGACCGGAACGGCCTGACGCGCCGCTGACGTGAACTGATGCCGGGCTGTCGCGTCGCGCTGCAGACACGCGGCGGAATGGGAGGGCTCCCGCCATTGACCGGCCACGTTAGGCGGGAGTAGCCTGGGTTCCAAGCCGCCGCAAGCGCGGCCCTGGTTTCCCAACCGCTGCAGAGGAGAGCCCATGAACCTGTCCCACGCCTATTCCCCCCGTGCACCGCAACCCAAGAGCTATCTGGGCATCAGCCTGGTCGTCGCCGTGCACCTGGCAGCGATTTACGCGTTCAGCGCCGGGCTCATCAAGTCACCGCCCAAGCCGCCGGAGATCATCACGCTGAAGCCGTTGGCGCCGGAGATACCAGACGTGGTGCCGCCGCCTCCGGTTCGGGCCGACAGACCAACGCTGCCAGACCCGCAACGCGTCCTCGTTCCAATTCCGGACATCATCATCACCGCGCCCCAGGAGGCGCCGCTTATCAGTGCCGGAGTCGCGCCCACGGATCCTGGCCCGGTGGTCACCCATCCTGGGCCGCCCCAGGTCGTCACGCCGTCGCAGCCGGGCACAAGGCTACAGGTGCAGACCCCCGGCGCCGTCTGCTCCGTGATGCCCAAGCCCGAACTGCCCGCCCTCAACTGGAGTGGCGAAGCCGTGTTGCAGGTGATGGCGACCGTGCGCGGCGGCCGTGTCGTCGGCAGTGACTTCCGCGTGGCTCAAGGTGCACTGGACAGCAAGACCAAGCGCTCGCTGCAACGCTCCGTTGAATCGGCGCTGGCCGGCTATCAGTGCCAGGGCGACGCGATGTTCCAGCAGGACTTCGCGTTCCGCCTCGATTAAACGTTGCGCATCCAGTCGGCCGTGCCTGCGAAGGACTCGGCCAGCCGGGCCTGCAGGGCCGGGTCCACCCCGGTCTCCTGCATGGCCTGGCCCATGCATGCCAACCACTCGTCCCGCTCGGCGATGCCGATGCGAAACGGCATGTGCCGCGCCTTCAGACGCGGATGGCCGAAGCGGCTGATGTAATGATCAGGCCCGCCCAGCCAGCCACACAGGAACCAGAAAAGCTTGTCGCGCGCCGACTCCAGCGTGTCGCCATGCGCCACGCGCAGCCGCGCGTAGGCCGGCTCCAGGTCCATCAAATCGTAGAAGCGGTCGACGAGTTCACGCACGCGCGCCTCGCCGCCCATCCACTCGAAGGCGGTGGCGGGAGATTCAGCCAAGGAGCTTGGAGGCGAGCGCCTTGATGGCCTGGGCAGCATCGCAGCCCGGGTAGTGTTCGAGCATCAGCTGCCGCTTCAGCACCGCTTGGCGCACGGCCTGGTCGGACTTGATTTCACCGAAGAGTTCAAGACGGAAGGTCTGGCCCGGCGTCGGCCCGACGAAGCGATGCAGCACCTGCTGCAACTGGCCGCAGATCAGCTTGCCCTCACCCACACGGTTGGCCTGGTTGACGACCAGGCCCACATGGCGGCGGTCCTGCTGCGTGGCCAGCACCTTGATGGTGGCGTAGGCATCGGTCAGCGACGTGGGTTCGGGCGTGGCGACGACAAGCACGTCGGTGGCCAGCGAGATCGCGAACAGCACCACGTCGGAGATGCCGGCGCCGGTGTCCAGCAGCACCCAGTCGAAGCGAGGCTTGACGAGGTCGACGATGTGCAGCAGTTTGTCGCGCACCTCAGGGGTCAGGCGTGAGTACTCGACCATGCCGGAGCCGGCCAGCAGCACGGAGAAGCCGCCTGGCGCGGGCAGGATGGCCTGCTCCAGCGTGGCCTTCTCGGTGAAGACATCGTGCAGCGTCAGCTTGGGGTGCAGGTTCAGCACCACATCGAGGTTGGCGAGGCCGAGGTCGGCGTCCAGCACCAGCACCTTCTCGCCGCGTGCGGCCAGCGCTGCTGCAAGGTTGGCGGTGACGAAGGTCTTGCCGACGCCGCCCTTGCCGCTGGTGACGGCAAGCGTCCGGGCGCCTGAGCGCGTCGGGCGCGGTGCAGCAGGATCAGTGGTCGTGCTCATGGCAGGTCCTGTTGCGTGTCGAGGTTCAGGGAGGCAAACAACATGCCCTTTTCTTCGGCGCTGACCAGGGAGTCGATCTGGGGTTCAAGACAGGCGCGGTTGCGGCCTTCGGCCTTGGCGCGGTAAAGCTGGCGGTCGGCACGCTCCGTCCACAGCAGCGGCGACGAACGCACCCACTGCGGGGCAAACGCGCCGCCCAGGCTGACGGTGACGTTGAGCATCTGGCCGGGGGCGACTTCGATGCCGAGTTCGGACACGCGCTCGCGCACGCGCTCGGCGACGGCCAGGCCCACGTGCGTGGCGCAGTTGGGCAGGATGATGGCGAACTCTTCGCCGCCCACACGGGCGACGAGGTCCATAGGCCTGACGGTCTGCTCGACGGCGCGGGCGACGGCGCGGATGACCTGGTCACCGGCGCCATGGCCATGGGTGTCGTTGACAGCCTTGAAATGATCGATGTCGAGCATCAGCAGCAGGGCAGCTTCGCCGGAACGGGCCACGCGGTCGACCTCGCGGGCCAGGGCCATCTCGAAGCTGCGGCGATTGACGAGGCCGGTCAGCGCATCCCTGCTGGACAGRTCGCAGAGCGCGTCCAGCACGGCCTGCAGCCAGGCAGTACTCAGTGGGACTTCATCCGGAAGCAATGCCCCCGCCTGCTGCAGCAATTGCAGGGCTTGGTCCAGATCGAGCACCTGGGCGTCGATCAGAGGGGGAGCGGGGAGGCGGTGTTCCAAAGGCTGGCGATGTAGCGAGCTGATAGGGGATTGTGGTTTCWGGTCAGTCTAGCAGCGGCTCCCCCTGGGCCAGGTCGTGAAAMAGGCACGTTCCTGGCACCTGTTTGCACTATGCTGGGTCGAGCCAGGCCCGTACAAACAGGCCTGCAATGCAGAATCGGCGCGCCAACGCCAGACCTGCTGCGAGCACCAACAAATCTGATCCTCGAGACATGCCCGCACCCGACCTCGCCCACGGCAACGACTCTACTGATCATGAGTTCAGCTTCAGCAAGGCCGATTTCGACCGGGTGCGCGAGCTGATCTACAAGCATGCCGGCATCAGCCTGCATGACGGCAAGCACGCGATGGTCTACAGCCGGCTGTCGCGCCGCCTGCGCGAGACGGGGCACAAGAGCTTCGGCAGCTATCTGCAGTGGCTGGAGGCCTCCACCGGCCCGTCCGGCGCCGCCGAGTGGCAGGAGTTCGTCAACTGCCTGACGACCAACCTGACCTCGTTCTTCCGCGAGGAGCATCACTTCCACGCGCTGAAGGACGACCTCAAGCCCTACATCGGCAAGCAGGTGCGCATCTGGTGCTGCGCGGCATCCACCGGCGAGGAGCCCTATTCCATCCTGATGACCTGCAGCGAGGCCCTCGGCGCGGGCGCATCGGTGCAACTGGTGTCCAGCGACATCGACACCAATGTGCTGGCCACCGCCAAGCGCGGCGTCTACAACGCCGACTCTCGCGGCCTGGACGCGAACCGGCTGAAGACCTACTTCATGCGCGGCACCGGTGCCAACTCCGGCAAGATCCGCGTCAAGCCCGAACTGCAGCGCTGGGTGGAGTTCCGCTCGCTGAACCTGATGGATGCACAGTGGCAGCTCGGCGACCCCTTTCACATGGTGTTCTGCCGCAACGTGATGATCTATTTCGACGCACCCACGCAGCGCAAGGTGCTGGAGCGCATTCATCGCGTCATGCGGCCGGGCGGCCTTCTCTTCGTGGGTCACTCGGAGAACTTCACCGAATCGCGCGACCTGTTCAAGCTGCGCGGCAAAACCATCTACGAACGGGTCTGATCATGAGCACGCCTCTCGCTTCAGCACCATCCACCGGCCTCGGCGGCAACCCGGTCGCCGTGGCGAAGGTCAACCAGCTCAAGGCCCAGCCACGCAAGCAGGGTGAGGCCTCGTTCTTCTTCTACGACGCCCACTTCAAGAACGCGGCCGTCAAGATCCTGCCGGGCGAGTACTTCGTCGACAACGAAGACCTGCTCGTCATGACGACGCTGGGCTCCTGCATCGCCGCCTGCCTGTGGGACCGAGTGGCCCGGGTCGGCGGCATGAACCACTTCATGCTGCCCGAGGGCAATGGCGACTCGGGCCGCTACGGCTCCTATGCGATGGAGTTGCTGATCAACGAGATGATGAAGCGCGGCGCCAGCAAGTCGCGCATGGAAGCCAAGATCTTCGGTGGCGGCGCTGTCATTTCGGGCATGAGCACGCTCAACGTCGGCGAGCGCAACACCAACTTCGTCATCGACTTCCTGAAGCTGGAACGCATTCCCATCGTGTCCAAGGACGTGATGGACGTGTACCCGCGCAAGGTCTGTTTTCTGCCCGCGAGCGGCAAGGCCATGGTCAAGCGCCTGGCAGCCACAAACACCGACGCCCTCGTCCAGCAGGACAGGGCCGCCATCCAGAAGGTGCAGCCCGTCGCCAGCAGCGGCGGCTCCATCGATTTGTTCTGAGGAGGCCAATGATGGCCAAAACCAAGGTCGTGGTGGTCGACGATTCGGCGCTGGTGCGGTCCATCCTGACCGAGATCATCAATCGCCAGTCGGACATGGAATGCATAGGCGCGGCGGCAGACCCACTGCTGGCGCGCGAGATGATCCGCACCCTCAACCCGGATGTCATCACGCTGGACGTCGAGATGCCGCGCATGGACGGGCTGGACTTCCTGTCGCGTCTGATGCGGCTGCGGCCCATGCCCGTCGTCATGGTGTCCACGTTGACCGAGCGCGGCGCCGAGGTGACGCTGAAGGCGCTGGAACTGGGCGCGGTGGACTTCGTTGCCAAGCCCAAGATCGGCGTGGCCGACGGCATCAAGCTGCTGGCCCAGGACATCACCGACAAGATCCGCATCGCCGCCAAGGCCCACATCCGCCGCGCCCCGCCACCTCCGGTGCCTGGAGCCCCGGCCGCCGCGCCGGTCAAGGCCGTCACGATGGCCAGCCTCGGCCGGGCCTCGACCGAGAAGCTCATCTTCATCGGCGCCTCCACCGGCGGCACCGAGGCGACCAAGGACGTGCTCATCAACCTGCCGGCCGACAGTCCGGCGGTCGTCATCACCCAGCACATGCCCCCCGGCTTCACGAAGAGCTACGCGGCGCGGCTGGACGGCCTTTGCAAGATCCGCGTGAAGGAAGCGCAGGACGGCGAGCGGATCCTGCCGGGCCACGGCTACATCGCGCCGGGCGGCCTGCACCTGACGGTGGAGCGCAGCGGTGCCAACTACATCGCCCGCGTGCAGGACGGTGAACCCATCAACCGCCACAAGCCTTCTGTTGAAGCGCTGTTCTTGTCGGCCGCCAAGACCGTCGGCCCGAACGCCATCGGCATCATGCTGACCGGCATGGGCGCCGACGGCGCCCGGGCGATGAAGGTCATGAAGGACGCCGGCTCCTACAACTACTGCCAGGACGAAGCGAGCTGCGTCGTCTTCGGCATGCCGCGCGAGGCCATCGCTGCCGGCGCGGCCGACGAGGTGCTGCCGCTGAACCAGATTGCCACCAAGGTGCTGGAGCGGCTGCGCGCGACCTCGGGCATTTCGCTCAACCGGGTCTAGCGCCCGGCGTCATTTCGCCGCATCGGCCTTGGCCAGCCGGGTCCCGGCGATGCTGCGGTCAGACGGCGGCACGGGCTTGAAGCTGTCAAGCTGCTTGGCCGTCGCCAAGGGCACGTAGAGCGCCGGCTTGGGCGGCGCGGCCTTGACGAGCACGACGACGCGAGCCGAGCGGTCGGCACGGGCCTCCTTCAGTTCGGCGTTGGCGTCGGTGAACGCCGGCGAGGCCGTTGCCACCAGCACGAGGGCGGCGGCAATTGAAGACAAAGTGATCCAGCGGTACAGCGAGTTCATGTCGGCTCCTTATTGTTCTGGTTATCCTACGAAACCAATGAACGCCTTCCAAGCGCTCGTTTCTGCATTGATTGGTTGATTTGGCTTACCAATGGCATCACTGGACCGCTTTCCCCTCCACTACCTCGCCGCCTTTCGCGCTGCCGCGCAGACGGAAAACCTGCGCGCAGCCGCAGAGACCCTGCACCTGACCCACAGCGCCGTCAGCCAGCAGATCCGCGGCCTGGAGACGCAGCTCGGCTTCGAGCTGTTCACCCGCCAGGGTAGGCGCCTGACGCTCAACCCGGCCGGCCAGGCACTGCAGCGCACGGTCATCAAGCTGTTCGCGGAGCTGCAGGCCTGGCTGCTGGCGGCCGCCCAGGCGCACGGCAGCGCGGCGCAAACGCTGCGCGTGACCGCCCTGCCCTCGTTCGCCCAGCGCTGGCTGCTGCCCCGGCTGCCGAACTGGCAGGCCCTGCAGCCCTGCATCACGCTGGACCTGCATGCTTCGCAGCAGGTGGTGGACCTGGAGCGCGAGGGCTTCCACATCGGCCTGCGCGTCGGCCGCGGCCCCTGGCCCGGTCTCGTCAGCGAGCCGCTGTTCCACTCGCCTCACATCGTCGTCGCGGCGCCCGTGCTGGGGCAGCGGCTGGTGGGCGTGCTACCCGAGGTGCTGGCCCTGCAGCCGCTGCTGGGCGACACGGACCTGTGGCGGCAATGGTTCGACGAGGCCGGCCACACGGGCGCGGTGGCCGCGCCCGTCGCGACCTTCAACGATGCCGCCCTGCTGATCCAGGCGGCCGAGCAAGGCATGGGTGTTGCGTTGACGCGCGAGCTCTTCGCGGCGGATGCGCTGCTGGATGGGCGCCTGGTGCGCGTGTCGGGCCGGGCCACCGACGAAGACACCACACGCGACTACCAAGTCGTCTACCCCGAAGCGCTGCGCGAAGACCCCGCCGTGCGCACCTTCTGCGACTGGCTGCATGCCGAAGTCACGGCCGTGCAGCAACGGCTCAAAGAAACAGCTGCTGCAGATCGCTGAGGAAGTCGAAGCCGTGCTCGGTGGGCTGGATGCGCGCCGGGTCGGCCGTCAACAGCCCGCGGCCACGCGCCGTCGCCAGCGCGCCGGCGATGCTGGACGGCGGCAGGCCGGTGCGCTCCAGGAACTGCGTCAGCGTGACGCCTTCCTTCAGCCGCAGCGCGTTCAGCATGAACTCGAAGGGCAGCTCCTTGCGCGCCACCTCGTTCTCGTTACTGACCTTGTTGGCCTGCGCCATGAAGGCGGCCGGCTCGCGCCAGCGCATCTGGCGCAACACGCGGTGCGGGAAGCTCAGCTTGCTGTGCGCGCCGGCGCCAATGCCGAGGTAGTCGCCGAACTGCCAGTAGTTCAGGTTGTGGGCGCAGCGGTGGCCTTCGCGTGCGAAGGCCGAGACCTCATAACGCGCTAAGCCTGCGGCTCCGGTCTTCTCGGTGATGAGGTCCAGCATGTCGCTGGCCAGGTCGGCGTCGGGCAGGTGCTCGGGCGTGCGCGTCGCGAACACCGTGTTGGGCTCGATGGTCAGGTGGTAGATGGACAGGTGCGGCGGCTTGAAGCTCAGCGCCGTGTCGAGCTCGCGGGCCAGATCGTCCAGCGTCTGGCCGGGCAGCGCATACATCAGGTCGAGGTTGAAGGTCTCGAAGGCGCTCGCCGCCTCGGCCAAGGCCTCGCGCGCCTGGCCTGCGCTGTGCACGCGGCCCAGCGCCTTGAGCTGCGCATCGTCAAAGCTCTGCACGCCAACCGACAGGCGCGTGACGCCGGCCTGGCGAAAGCCCGCGAAACGCTCTCGCTCGAAGGTGCCGGGGTTGGCCTCCAGCGTGATCTCGCAGCCCGGCTCCAGCGGC
Source organism: Roseateles sp. P5_E8 (assembly GCF_054177665.1). Taxonomy (NCBI): domain Bacteria; kingdom Pseudomonadati; phylum Pseudomonadota; class Betaproteobacteria; order Burkholderiales; family Sphaerotilaceae; genus Roseateles; species Roseateles sp. P5_E8. Next base: position 16,563 of record NZ_JBGCUM010000058.1, read on the forward strand.
AGCCGCGCGCGGATATCCGAGATGAGCTGGCCGATCTGTTCGGGGTTGAACAGGCTGGGCGTGCCACCGCCGATGAAGATGCTGACGACGGGCCGGCCCCAGATCAGCGGCAGCGCGGCTTCTAGGTCGGCACGCAGCGCGGCGAGGTAGGCCTCGGCCGTGTCGATGGCCAGCGCGCCATCCTTGACCTCATGCGAGTTGAAGTCGCAGTAGGGGCATTTGCGCAGGCACCAGGGCAGGTGCACATAGAGGGCGAGCGGGGGCAGCGCGGGCAGCTGCAGCGTGCCCGGGCGCATCAGGTGGATGACATCAGCCATGACTTCAGCCGAGGCGCCAAACCTCGCGGAATTGCTGGATCAGATGCACGGCCGCCAGCGCACGGTGGCTGTGCCGGTTCTTGAGTTCGGCTCCCATTCCGGCCACGGTCTGGCCCAGGGCGGGAATGTGCATCAGCGGGTCATAGCCGAAGCCGCCCTCACCGCTCGGCGCGGCAAGGATCTCGCCAGCCCAGCGCCCCATCGCAATCAGCGGCTCGGGGTCGTCGGCGCTGCGCACGGCCACCAGCGCGCAGACGAAACGAGCGCGACGGTCTTCAATCGCGGCCATCTCGCGCAGCAGGTGTTCGTTGTTCGCCGCATCGCTCTTCTCGCCGCCGGCATCCAGCGCATAACGCGCCGAGCGAACGCCAGGCGCACCACCCAGTGCGTCCACGCTCAGGCCCGAGTCATCCGCCAGCGCCGGCAGGCCGCTCAGCTTCGCCGCATGGCGGGCCTTGGTGAGCGCGTTCTCGGCAAAGGTCAGATAAGGTTCCTCGGCCTCCGGGATGCCCAGGCTGCCCTGGTTCACCAGTTCGATACCGAGCGGCGCGAACAAGGCCTGAAGCTCGACGAGCTTCTTGGCATTGTTGGACGCGAGCACCAGCTTCATGCCGACTTCTGCAACACGATCAGCTCGCGAATGCCCTTGTCGGCCAAGTCCAGCAGCGCGTTCATTTCGTCGCGCGTGAACACCACGCCTTCGGCCGTGCCCTGCAGTTCGACGAAGCCGCCGCTGCCGGTCATGACGACGTTCATGTCGGTGTCGCAGGCCGAGTCCTCGGTGTATTCGAGGTCCAGCAGCGGCACGCCGTCGACGATGCCCACCGAGATGGCGGCGACCGAATCCTTGATGGGCGAGCGCGCCAGCTTGCTGCTGGCGAGCAGCGTGTTGACGGCATCCTGGGCCGCGATGAAGGCGCCTGTGATGGCTGCGGTGCGCGTACCGCCGTCGGCCTGCAGCACGTCGCAGTCCAGCGTGATGGTGCGCTCGCCCAGCGCCGACAGGTCGAACACCGCGCGCAGCGAGCGGCCGATGAGGCGCTGGATCTCCTGCGTGCGGCCGCTCTGCTTGCCCTTGGCCGCTTCGCGGTCGCTGCGGGTGTGGGTGGCGCGCGGCAGCATGCCGTATTCGGCCGTCACCCAGCCCTCGCCCGAGCCGCGCTTGTGCGGCGGCACGCGCTCTTCGACCGAGGCCGTGCAGAGCACACGCGTCGCACCGAACTCGATGAGCACCGAACCCTCGGCATGTACCGTGAAGCTGCGGGTGATGCGCACCGGGCGCAACTGATTGGCAGCGCGGCCTGCGCTGCGCGTGAAAGTCTTGGTCATGGGGAGTGGAGAGTTAGCGGCGGTTCAGGCCGCGGCCGGATTGGCGGATGACTTCGTTGATCTCGCGCACCGAGCGCTCGATCTCCTCGTCGTCCATGCCGGCCATGCCGGCGACCAGGTCGGCATCGAGCGCGCCCTGGATGGTGGAGGCGAAGCCGGAATTGCCGAGGTTCTGCGTCGTGTCGCCGGCGGGGTCGCCCTCGCCTTCCCATTCGACGGCAAGGACGGTGACGTTGTCGCAACGCGCGCCACCCCGGCGCAGGGCCTGTTCGACGAGATCGGGCGCGGCTTCGGAGATGGCCTGGTCGGCCATGTGCTGGACGATGTCGTGGTCTTCGACGCCGCCCCAGAGCCCGTCTGAGCACAGCAGGAAGCGATCCCCGGCCTCCATGATGAGCGGGCCCTGGCAATCCACCATGGGCTTGCCGGGGCTGCCCAGGCAGGTGAAGAGGACGTTGCGGTTGAAGGGCTCGGCACCGCGGGCGACGCGGCCGAGGGCTTCCTGCAGCTCGGTATAGGAGTGGTCACGCGTGCGGGCGATCAGCTTGCCGCCGCGCACGAGGTACAGGCGCGAATCACCGCAATGCGCCCACCAAGCCTGGTTGCCCTGGATGATGCAGGCGACCAGGGTCGTGCGCGGCGTGTCGGACAGGCCCTTGCTCTGCGCGTAGCGCAGCAACTGGTGGTGGGCGATGACGATGGTTTCCTGCAGGAAGCGCTGCGGGTCATCGAGCACCGGTCGGGCGTCCTGCTGGAACAGGGCAGCCAGCGTCTGCAACGCGAGCTGGGCCGCGACCTCGCCTTCCGGGTGGCCGCCCATGCCGTCGGCCAGCGCGAACAGGCCGGCCTCCCGCGTGAAGCAATAGCCCATGCGGTCTTCATTGGTCTCGCGGCCACCGCGACGACTGACTTGGAAGACGCTGAATCTCACGCCTTGGCTCCGGACTTGAGGTTCTCAAGCTGCAGCTTCAAACGTTCGCTGAAACTGAGCTTGGTGTAGCGCCTTTCGGTCTCGCGGGCGAGCTCTTTCTGCAGCGCGAACACGCTTTGCGGTCGCGACAGCGGGTCCAGCGCCATGCACCACTCGGTCACTTCGAGCAGGTTGTCGGAGTAGACATTGCGCAGGCGCGACAGGCTCAGGTTCAGGCGATCCTTCTCCAGGCGCTGCGGTGCGTCATTGGGCGGGTAGCCCTGCATGCAGGCGTAGATGCAGGCGCCGATGGCGTAGATGTCGGTCCAGGGGCCCAACGAGCCGTCGCGGCGGTACATCTCGGGCGCCGCAAAGCCGGGCGTGTACATCGGCCGGATGAAGTTGCCTTCCTTGCTCAGCACTTCGCGCGCGGCGCCGAAGTCCAGTAGCACGGCCTTGTTGTCATTCGTGATGAAGATGTTGGCCGGCTTGATGTCCAGGTGCAGCATCTTGTGCTGGTGGACGATGCGCAGGCCGCGCAGGATCTCGTCGAACAGGCTGCGGATGGTGGACTCGCGGAAGACCTTGTCGCGCTTCATGTCGCGCGCGGTGACGATGAAATCCTGCAGGGTGTCGCCCTGCAGGTAGTTCATGACCATGTAGACGGTCTCGTTCTCGCGCAGGAAGTTCAGCACCGAGACGACGCTCGGGTGCGAGATCTGCGCCAGCGAGCGGCCTTCCTCGAAGAAGCTCTTCAGGCCAAGCCGGTACAGCGGCTGTTTCTCGGGCTTGACGCGCGGCGTCAGCTCTCCGGGCGAGCGTTCGGCCAGCGACGAGGGCAGATATTCCTTCAGCGCGACGAGGTGGTGGTCCGGGTCTTCGGCGAGATAAACCACCCCGAAACCGCCCGCCGCCAGTCGCTTGATGATCTGGTAGCCCCCAACCACCGTGCCCGCTGGCAGTGGCGCCGGCTTCGGCTTGGACATAATCGCGCTTGATCTCTTGTTAACTGTCTGTTTTTACGAGTGCGAAATGCCAGTCTACAGCATGACCGGGTATGCCAATTCCCTGGCACAACCCCCTAAAGCCGAGGACGGCAACAGCTCCACACAAGCTTCCGTCAGCGTCGAATTGCGGTCGGTCAACGGCCGGTTTCTTGACCTGTCCATGCGCATGCCCGAAGAGCTGCGCGGGCTTGAACCCCAACTGCGCGAGCTGATCAGCGCCCGCTTCAAGCGCGGCAAGATCGAGTTGCGCATCAACACCCAGCGCGAGGCCGACGGCGCCTGGCCGCAACCCCAGCCCGAGCAGCTCAACCGCCTGGCCAGCCTGGAGGCCAAGGTGCGCACCTGGCTGCCTGAGGCCGGGCCGCTGTCCGTCCAGGAGGTGCTGAACCTGTGCAAGAGCGGCGGTGCCGCGCCTGTTCAGTTGGACGGCGCCACGCTGGAGGCCGCCAAGGCCTGCGTCGAGGGCCTGGCCGAATCGCGCGAGCGCGAGGGCGAGAAGCTGGTGGCCATCCTGAGCGAGCGCATCAAGCGCCTGGGCGAGCTGGCCAGCGAGGCCGAACCGCTGCTGCCCGCCGTCGTCGCCCGCCAGCAGCAGCGCTTTCTCGAGCGCTGGCAGGAGGCGCTGACCGCCACGGGCGCGGCCGGCACCGTGCCCAAGGAAGCCCTGCAGGAGCGCGCGCTGAACGAGGCGGCGGCCTTTGCSATCCGCATCGACGTSGCCGAGGAACTGGGCCGGCTGCGCGCCCACCTGGAGGAGTTGAGCCGGCTGCTGAAGAAGGGCGGCGAGCTCGGCAAGCGGCTGGATTTCCTGATCCAGGAACTGCACCGGGAAGCCAATACCCTGGGGTCCAAATCTGCGGCGCTGGAACTGACGAATATTTCCGTGGAAATGAAGGTCGCCATCGAGCAGATGCGCGAGCAGGTCCAGAACATCGAATAGAAACCGCGACATGGAATATCCCGGCAACCTCTTCGTCGTCGCCGCACCCAGCGGGGCGGGCAAGTCCAGCCTCGTCAAGGCACTGCTGGAGCTGGACGCGCGCCTGGCCGTGTCCGTCTCCCACACGTCCCGCGCACCGCGCGGGCAGGAACAGCATGGGCGCGAATATTGGTTCATCACGCCGGACGAGTTCCGCGCGATGGCCGGCCACGGCGACTTCTTCGAGTGGGCCGAGGTGCACGGCAACCTCTACGGCACCTCGCGCGCCGGCATCGAGGCGCGGCTGCAGCATGGCGAGGACGTGGTGCTGGAGATCGACTTCCAGGGTGCGCTGCAGATCAAGCAGCTGTTCCCCTATGCCGTGCTGATCTTCATCCTGCCGCCGAGCTGGGACGAGTTGCGCCTGCGCCTGAACCGCCGCGGCGACACCGAGCCCGAGGTGATTGCCAAGCGCATGAGCAACGCGCGCATCGAGGTCGCGCAGGCGCAAAACTTCGATTTCGTCGTCGTGAACGCGGTGTTTGACACGGCAGTTTTCGACCTCAAGAGCATCGTCCACGCGCAGCGGCTAAAATACGCGGCTCAGCGGCGCAACCGCTCGGCCGTCTTTCAGGCGCTCGATCTGCCCTGATCCCGCTTTTCCCCAAGGAACACCATGGCCCGCATCACCGTCGAAGACTGCCTGACCAAGATCCCGAACCGCTTCCAGCTGGTGCTCGCGGCCACCTACCGCGCCCGCATGCTGAGCCAGGGCCACAGCCCCCGCATCGAGAGCAAGAACAAGCCCGGCGTGACCGCGCTGCGCGAAATCGCCGCTGGCGAAGTCGGCATCGAGATGCTGCGCAAGGTGCCGGTCTAATCAGCCTTCTGCTGAACATGAAACGGGCGTCCTCGGACGCCCGTTGCCTTTTGGGCTTCGGATAAATTCGGGCGATGGCTCAACGCTCCCTGACTGCCTGGTTCACCCTGCCTGGATTGCGCCAGCCGGCGCCGCCGACTGCGGCCGAGGCCGCCTCCTTCGACGCCCTCCTCCCGAAGCTCGGCTACCTCAGCAAGGCCGAAGTCAAGCGTGTGCGCGAGGCCTACCGCTTCGCCGACGAGGCGCATCTGGGCCAGAAGCGCGCCACCGGCGAGCCTTACATCACGCATCCGATCGCGGTTGCTGGCATCTGCGCCGAATGGCGGCTGGACGCCCAGGCGCTGATGGCTGCGCTGATGCACGACGTGGTCGAGGACTGCGGCGTCTCCAAGACCGAGCTGATCGAGAAGTTCGACGCGACGACGGCGGACCTGGTCGACGGCCTGACCAAGCTGGACAAGCTGCAGTTCTCCACCAAGGAGGAGTCCCAAGCCGAGTCCTTCCGCAAGATGCTGCTGGCGATGGCGCGTGACCTGCGCGTCATCCTCATCAAGCTGGCCGACCGCCTGCACAACATGCGCACCATGGGTGCGATGGCGCCGCACAAGGCGCGCCGCATCGCGCGTGAGACCTTCGACATCTACGCGCCCATCGCCCACCGGCTGGGCCTGAACCAGACCTTCCGCGAGCTGGAGGACCTGTCCTTCCAGTATTTCCACCCCTGGCGCTACACGGCGCTGAGCAAGGCCGTGGGCAAGGCGCGTGGCAACCGGCGCGACCTGGTGTCGCGCATCGAGGGCGACATCCGCGCTGCCTTTGCCAAGGCCAGCCTGCGCGTGGAGGTGCAGGGGCGCGAGAAGACGGTCTATTCCATCTACAAGAAGATGCGCGAGAAGGGGCTGATGAGCTTCGCCCAGGTCAGCGACATCTTCGGCTTTCGCATCCTCACCGAGGAGTCGCTGCAGTGCTACACCGCTTTAGGCGTGCTGCATGCCCTCTACAAGCCGCAGGCCGGCCGCTTCAAGGACTACATCGCCAACCCCAAGGACAACGGCTACCAGTCGCTGCACACGACGCTGATGGGGCCGCTGTCCACGCCGCTGGAGTTCCAGGTGCGCACCGAGGGCATGCACCAGATCGCCGAGCAGGGCGTGGCGGCGCACTGGATCTACAAGAGCCGCGGCAAGCAGGGCTCGGCGCTGGCGGCGCAGCAGGCCAATGCACGCTGGCTGCAGAGCCTGATCGACATCCAGGACGAGACGCGCGACGCCAACGAGTTCCTGGAGCACGTCAAGATCGACCTGTTCCCCGACGCGATCTACGTCTTCACGCCCAAGTCCAAGATCATGGCCCTGCCCAAGGGCGCCACGCCGGTGGACTTCGCCTACGCCATCCACTCCGACGTCGGTGACCACTGCGTGGCCGCCCAGGTCAACGGCGAGGCGGTGCCGCTGCGGGCCGAGCTGAAGAGCGGCGACATCGTCGAGGTCATCACCGCACCCGGCGCCAGCCCCAACCCGGCCTGGCTGAGCTTCGTGCGCACCGGCCGCGCGCGCTCCAAGATCCGCCACTACTTGAAAGACCTGGAGCAGGAGGAATCGCGTGAGCTGGGCGAAAAGATGCTGTCCCAGGCCATGCGCGTCGAGGGTCTGGGCTTGCCCAGCCTGGAGGCGGACGACCCGGCCGCCCAGATCTGGCACGACCTGGCGGCATGGGCGGGCAGTTCAGGAACGGAGCAACTTCTCGTCGACATCGGCGCCGGCCGCAAGATCGCCGCCATCATCGCCAAGAAGATGGCCCGCCTGATGGCCGAGCAAGGCCAGCGGCCTGGTGCGCTGGCCCTGACGCTGGGCCGCTTCACCGAGACGCCGGTGGACCGCGGCAGCGTCACCATCGACGGCGGCGAGGGCGCGTCCGTCCAGCTCGCCACCTGTTGCCGACCCATTCCGGGCGACGAGGTGCGCGGCTACCTGGGCCGCGGAGAAGGCCTGATCGTGCACACCTGCGAATGCGCGGTCGGCAAGCGCCTGTTCCAGCGCGACAGCGAGCRCTGGATACGCGTCGAATGGGCCGAGGAGCTGACGCGAAGCTTCGAGGTCGGCGTCACGCTGCTGCTCAGCAACGGCAAGGGCGTGCTGGCCCAGGTGGCCCAGGCGGTGGCTCAGGCCGAGGCCGACATCACCCACATCGCCATGGGCGACGAGGCACCGGCGCTGGAGGAGGTCGAGATGAACCTGCTGCTAGCCGTGCGCGACCGCCTGCACCTGGCCGACGTGTTGCGCGTGCTGCGCCGCACACCCGCCGTGCAGCGTGTGGCCCGCGTCAAACCCTGACACCGTTGTCGTCCCGCGACTGCGTCGATGGCCGCCAATCACCGCCTTGAGTGTTTCTGTTTACGTCCCCGGGTTAACCACTGTTTCTGGGCCCGGTATTCCTTGGCGATATAGATAAACCGAGAAATCGTATTTCTCGGCGTGTAACCCCATGTTTAACGTCCACTCCGACGCCTCAATCGGATGGACCTCACCCGTTCTCCGTCCAGGGCAGCGCCCTTTGACAACAACGATGAGCCGGTTTCGGACCGGCCCCTGACGGAGACCTCTCGTGACCAAGACCAGCCCCCCTGCCCTGCGCCGCGACCAAATCGGCGCTGCCGTGTCCCTGGCCCTCGCGCTGATGGCGCACGAAGCCGCCATGGCCCAGACGCCGGCTGCCCCGGCAGCCGCCGCTTCCGCCCCTGCCGCCGAAGCCAAGCCCAAGGCGCCGGTCCATGAACTCGAGACCGTGCTGGTCGTCGGCACGCGCCAGTCGCAGCAGTCCAGCATCAACCGCAAGAAGAACGCGGCGACGGCCCAGGACTCCATCGTCGCCGAAGACGTCGGCGCTTTCCCCGACCGCAACATCGGTGAAGCCATCTCCCGCATCGCCGGCGTGGCCCTGGACCGCGGCGACTACGGCGAAGGCACGACCGTCTCCATCCGCGGTAACAGCTCGGAACTGACCCGTGTGGAACTGGACGGCATGGGCGTGAGCTCCGGCGCCGGTACCAACCTGCTGGGCCGGGGCGCCGAAGGCGGCGACGGCCGCGGCACCGAGTTCCGCGAACTGCCCTCCGACCTCATCAAGAGCGTCGACGTCATCAAGGGCTCGACCGCAGCCATGACCGAAGGCTCGCTGGGCGGCGGCATCATCATCACGACCCGCACCGGCCTGGACTTCGACAAGCCCTTCTACATGATCAAGGCCGAGGCCACGCAGAGCGACCTGGTCAAGAAGACCACGCCTCGCTACAACGTGATCCTGGCCGACAAGTTCTTCGACAAGAAACTGGGCGTGTTGTTCAACTGGAACAAGTCGCGCACGGTGAGCCAGAACCACGCGATCACGCAGGGCGGCAGCAACAACCAACAGGGTCTCCAGCGTCTGGCCGACTTCGACAACTCGCCCGAGAAGACCTTCACGCACAACCCCAACACGCTGAATCAGGCCGATCCGACGGCGCTGGTGACGACGCTGGCCTCGCCCAAGACGGTCGCCGCTGGCGGCGGCTTCTTCAACGCTGCGACGCCGCTGGAGGTGCTGACCAAGTCGGCCGCGGCCCAGACCAAGGCGGCCTGCTTCACCGCATTTCCCAATCTGACCGCAGGGGAGATCGCCTCCATCGACCCGGGCTCGCGCAACGTCACGATCAACGCGGCCATCACCCGGCGCGGCGAAGAGCAGATGAGCTGCCTGAACCAGTGGAACGACTACACCGTGGCCAACGCGGGTGGCATGCGCTACAACCTGCGCGAGCAGGATGACAGCCGCGACAGCGCCGACATCCGCTTCGACTTCAAGGTCAACGACAAACTGACCGTCTACACCAAGCTGGGCAGCGCCAAGCGGCATGTGGACGACACGGTGGGCTTCCTGGGCCTGGGCAGCAGCCCGACGTTCAACACCGGCTTCACCGATACCGGCTTTACTGCCAGCGCGGGCGCCGTGCCCGGCAAATCCGGGGTTCGCAACCTGACGGCCGGCGCCAGCGGAGTCCTGCTGCCCACCACCTACTCGTTCCCGGTGACGGCAGCCAACGCACTCATGCAGAACGGGCTCGTGACGGGCGCCACGACAACCATCCTGCCGGGTTACACGGTCGATTCCACGCACCATGTGACCAGCTACTCGCTCGACAACAGCACCTACGGCACCGACACCATCTTCAGTCAAATCGACACCACGACGAAGACGCTGCTCGCCGGCGGCGAATACAACGACGGCCGGCTGAAGGCCCAGTTCATGGGGGGCATCGTCAAGTCCACCGCCATGCGCTACGACCGCCGCGCCTCGTTCGGCTACAACTTCGGCGTCGGCAACTTCGCCATCCAGCCCAACGGCATCTGGGCGTTCACGCTGCCCGCGGGCAGCACGAACGAACAGCTCAACTTCCCCAAGTACGCGACGCTGAACCCGGYTGTCTCCTCGTTGGTCTTCAACGCTTCGGCGACCAATCCGGTCACCGTGCCGGCCTACACGGCCGCCCAGAACGCGCAGTACACCAACAGCACGCTGCTGAACGTCATCCGGTCCTTCGACAGCGAGAACTCCGAGAAGCAAGGCAAGCTCGACCTGTCCTACAACCTCGTCGACAAGGTGCCCTTCCTGACCTCGCTGAAGGGCGGCGTCCAGATCCGCAAGAACGCCAGCGATTTCTGGACCGGCGCCGGCAGCACCATCAAGGAGCAGGTAGGCACTTATGGCCAGGCCGGCTTCGTGCCGGGCGTCTTCATGCCGCAGGTCAACACGCGCTTCAACCTCATCGGTYGCGAGAACACGCCCGGCTCCCTGGCCGCCGGCGGCAACCCCTGCGCGCCGAACGGCTACGTGCCCAGCAACCAGCTCAACCGTGGCATCGGCGGCGGCGTGGCAGGCACCACCACGCTGACCCGCGCGCAGTACGAGGAAATCGTCCGCCAGACCATGACGCTGGCGCCGGCCAGCCAGTTCTACGCCAACGCCAAGGACCGACCCGAATCGCTGCTGGATGGCTGGAACCAGATCGACATCGACAAGCTCTTCAAGCTGGCCGGTGTTCCCGTGCGCCTGGACTGCTTCCGCCAGTGCACGGCCACCGACGGCAAGGTCTACGACATGCCGGTGAGCCACGCCGTGGAAAAGACGACGGCCGCCTACCTGATGACCGATTTCGAGGTCGACCGCGTGCCGTTCACGAACTGGTCCCTGCCCTTCGGCATGGAATTCGCCGGCAACATCGGCGTGCGTGTCGTGAAGACGGACGTGGAAGGCACGGGCTACGTGACCATCCGCTCGAACCGCATCATCCCGGGCAGCTTCAACCCGGCAAATCCCACCCTCCCCGCCGGCCTGCAGGCCTACTCGCAGACCATGAACACGTCCATCAAGGACAGCACCACCGATGTGATGCCCTCGCTGAACCTGGCGATGTGGGCCATCCCGGACAAGCTGGTGCTGCGCTACAGCATCGGCAAGACGGTCGCGCGCCCGCCGATCTCCAAGCTGCTGCCCGAGGGCACTTGCAACACGTACGAGTTCAACACCGGAACCACGGAAGACGACGGCTCAGAAACAGACCAGGGCTGCGGCCGTTTCGGCAACCCGGCCCTCAAGCCCCAGACCAACGTCAACCAGAACCTTTCGGTGGAATGGTTCCCCAACCGCGACACGATGTTCTCGGCCGCCCTCTACAAGCAGCGTGGCCTGATCGGCGCGCCGACGTTGATCGCGTCGCGCAGCGACGTCAAGCTGTTCAAGGACAGTAACGCCTTGGACCCTTTCACCGGCAAGCCGCTGGCTGACTCGGAGTTCACGTACACCACCTGGGACAACCAGCCGGCCGCCACCCGCAAGGGCTTTGAAGTCGGCATGAAGACGGCGTTCTCCTTCCTGCCGTCGATCCTGCGCTACACGGGCCTGGATGCCAACTTCACCAAGGCCAAGTCCACGCAGGGCCAACCTGTGCTGGACCTGATCAGCGGTGCCGTGCTGCCGGTGGCGGGCGAGCCCAAGTACTCGTGGAATGCCTCGCTGTGGTACGACGACGGCGGCTTCCAGGCCCGCATCGCGATGCAGGTGGTGGCCACGCGCTACCAGGGCTTCACGCCGGGGGGAACCACCGCCGCCCTTGCCATCAACAACTATCCGTCGATCGGCACCATCAACTGGCGCCAGCCCTACAACCCCGGCGCGCCGATCTTTGCCCCGCGCACGGCCTACGTCGATGCCAAGCTCTCCTACAAGTTCAAGAACGGCCTGGAGATCTTTGCCGACGCGCGCAACCTGACCGGTGAGCGCACGCAGTCGAACACGGGCGGCTTCCAGGACTACGCCGACGGCATCCCGAGCATCTACAGCGACAACTACGCTGGCCGCCGCTACACGGTAGGCTTCACGCTCCGCAGCCCGCGCTAAGCAAAGACCAGGGAGACAAGATGACCGGCACCGACCGCCCATTCCTTCAACTGAACTGGGCGGCACGGGCCGTCCTTGCCCTGGCCTTTGCGGCGCCGCTCGCCGGCGCGCAGCAGGCCGATGGCGCCAAACCGGCAACCACCCCGGCAGCCGCGCCGACACAGACGCTGAACGCGGTCAAGGTGACCGGTCAGCGCAACGGCGGTGCCGATCCCTCGATCGTCACCGCCGCCAAGGACAAGATCCTGGGGCGCAACTTCGCTTCGTCGTGCGGCTTCATGAGCGGCTACTCGGCCGCCGATGACGATGTGACGCTGGCTTATATGCGCGACTTCGGCCTGCTGGACAGCCCGTCCAACGAAGCCGAGCGCTTCAGCGACCTCAGCCCGGAAGGCAATGCCAAGACGGCCACCGTCGGCAGCGCCATGGAGAACCGCGCCGATCTGGACGCCAACAGCATCGACGGCATGAAGCCGTCGGTCGCCTGCGGTGGCGCCGACAAGCGCTTCGCTGCCGGCCGCAACTGGATCGCACGCAAGGACAAGTCCCT
>NZ_JBGCUM010000059.1:0-28551 GCF_054177665.1 Roseateles sp. P5_E8
GCACTGATGGCCGGCGCGGCCCGGGCCACGACACTCGCCTATGCAAGTCTGGCACTGATGGCCGGCGCGGCCCGGGCCACGACACTCGCCTATGCAAGTCTGTTCACGGTCTACGGCCTCTGGCTGGCGGCCAACGCGGGCACCTTCACGACCACAGTAGTGGCCAAGGCAATGAAGGCCATCTTGGTTGCGTACTTTGTATCTTCATTGTTGGCGACGCTCTTGATCCAAACGGGTCAACTGGAATTAAAGGATTTCCTGCTGACCCGGATCTACATCCAGGAAAACACGGGGGAAGCTCGGCCGCTGGGCTTCTCCTCGGAGCCGTCATATGCCGCATTCATCGTCGCCCTGTGCTGGATCACGCTGCTGCGCATTGGGGCATTCGGCGCACAGCACGTGCAACGCTGGCTGCCATGGACCCTCTTGGCGGTCGTCTCGCTGACGATGCTGGGCTCCATCTACGGCTATCTGCTCACCTTCATCATTGTCGGCACGTCAGCCTTTCGCTTCGAAAAACGGACCCAGCTCTGGCTGCTGGGGGGGCTCTTCGCGCTGCTGGGGATCGCCTATCTCTTTGGCGCCACGCCCGACGGTGATTCACGATCTCTGCGGGTCCTGTACGCCATTGCGTCCGGCGACCTTGATGAATGGCTTATAGAGGATACGAGCTCATTCTTCCGCTTTGGTCCGTTCTTGACCTATGTCCTTTCTGCGAACTTCGGTGATCCGCAGACCTGGTTCGGCCATGGCGCCGGCAGTTCCGGCTTCTACTTCGTCGACCTGTTCCGGGAACACATTGAAAAGAATCTGGATGCCGTCGAACTTGGCTTCGTTCCGGCCTTTCTCTACGACTACGGCCTGGTTGCAGCGATCGCATTCCTCGCATTCCTGTTCCGGGCAACTCGCGGTCCACATCGCGTTGCGTTGATTCTGATCACCGGGTTGATGCTGTTCAACGCCAATTTCAATACCCAACTCATGTGGTTCGCCGTGACCTGTGCGTTTTTGTCGCGTGACGCTGTCGCGACTGCGCCATCTTCCCCTTCATGACGCCTACTCGAATTTTTGTTGACGCCCATCAGTTCGATCAAGGCTTCGAAGGTGCCGCGTCGTTCATCCAGGGTCTGTACCTGTCGCTCGTGCGCCAGCGACCCTCCGAATTCAAGATCTATTTGGGCTGTGCTCACCCACAAAAGGTGGCAGCCAGCTTCGAGGGTGACCCGCATTTCGAGACGGTGCAGTACGGCGCCACCAATCGATTCCGCCGGCTAGCCTACGAAATTCCCAAGGCTATCGCCCGCGTGAGGCCGGACCTCGCCCACTTCCAATACTTCACACCGTTGATCAAGACCTGTCCGTGGATCGTCACGATCCATGACGTGCTCTTCAATGATTTCCCGCAGTATTTCCCGCCCGGCTATGCCAGGCTGCGCAACGTCCTGTTCCCGCTGTCTGCCAGGCGGGCGAACCTGCTGACGACGGTGTCGCCGTATTCAAAGGAGCGCATCAGCGCCTGGTACCACATCGATCCTGCGCGCATCAACGTCGTTCCCAATGGCGTCAGCCGCAATCGCGCCCACGACGCGGATCTGCCTGCGCCCACCTCACACGTGGCTGAACTGTTGAAATCCCCCGAGGGATATTTCCTTTGCGTCAGCCGGTTTGAGCCGCGCAAGAACCAGGCCGCGGTACTCCAGGCCTTCATCGAAGGTGGCTTTTGGCGGCAAGGGATGCATCTCGTTTTCGTAGGCAGCAGGACGCTGGCGGGCGGTGACTTCGACGCCACCCTCGCCGCGACGAGCGCGGTTGCACGGGACAAGGTGCACTTCATGGAGGGGCTGTCCTTTGCCGATGTGCAGCGCCTGTATGCGCGCGCCGTGGCGGCGGTCTATCCAAGCCTGGCCGAGGGCTTCGGCATGCCCCCGCTGGAGGCTGCCGTGGCGGGCGTGCCCTCGCTGTGCGCTCGCAACACGGCCATGAGCGACTTCTCGCCACTCTCGCCATACTTCTTCGAAGCAACGGACCGGGACGAGTTGACGCTGAAGCTGCGGGACGTGGTCGAGAATCGCGCCGCGCACAAGAAGATGGCTGAGGGCATAGCGGCTGAAGTCGCTGAACGCTATTCGTGGGCCGTCGCCGCAGAAACGTTCGGCCGGCTGGTCGACCAGCAGCGCCGACCCGCCCAACCATCAGGCCGCCAATTGTGAGCCTCACTGCCGCGCGGGCGCTAGCCGTATCTCGAACCGCCTCGTATCCCTGGATCGTTGCCGTGCTGTGGCTGGCGCTGATGATCGGCCCAGCGATGCTGCTGATGTTTTGTGCACTAGGCCAGTGGCGCTTTCCGCTGGATGCCGCCATCGTTGCAGCGCTGCTGACCTGGTTGCGAGGAAGGGTCGGACCGTGGTTGCTCTGGACGTTGTACTACGCCGTGACGGGCCTGTTCATCCTCCACTGCTTCAACATCGACCTCACCGGGCTGTCGTTCTACGCGGAGTTCGCGGGGAGCATTCCTCCGCCCAAACCCGAATTGCAGGCAGCGGCCGCCGTTTGCCTGCTGATCCCCCTGCTCGGGACGTTCGCCATGCAGCAGGCGCGCACGCACCGAAGGGCCGTGATGGCGCTCGCCCTGGCCACTGTCATCGGCGGAAGTCTCTTGCGTGCCATTCCTGCGTCACCATCCGCCCTGCAGTACGCGTTGCCCGTCCCCAGTCTCACCTTGGCACGGTCCTATCTCGCCGGCATCCATTCGGGCGACCCGATCACTGTGCGTGGCGCAGGCCCGGTGATCCCGGGTCCAATGGGCGCCGCGTTGCTGGACACACCGCTGCCAGATCAGCTCTACATCCACACGATCGAGTCGTGGTCCGATTCGCCGGAGGGACTAGCCAGCCTGACGAAACTCGTGCGCTCTCGCTTCGGTGATCGGCTGAAGCAGGTCGCCAGCGGCTACCGGCCTTCCTACGGCGCGACACTGCAGGGCGAATTGCGTGAGCTCTGTTACATGGAGCGCCCTGTACAACGGCTCTCCGATGTCGACTTCCCGGCCTGCTTGCCTAACAGACTGAAGGCGATGGGCTATGACACGGTCGCCGGTCACGGGTATCAGTCGATGTTCTACCTCCGGTCTGCTTTGTATCCACGGATGGGCTTCGCGCAGACGTTCTTCCTTGATGACCTCAAGGACCAAGTGCCCGTCTGTGCTGGCGTCTTCCCGGGTCTTTGCGATCTCAACCTGCTGGAACGGCTGCTACAGGCCACCTCGCCGCATCGCAAGCGGCTCGTCTACCTGATGAGCCTGCAAAGCCACGAGCCGATCAGCAACGAGGTATTGGCGCAATATGGCATTCAGTCTGCAGACGTGAATTCGACGGCGGTGGCACATGCCTTTGTGGCAGGAGCGCTGGAACGCCTCGCCGCCGCCGATGGAGCGCAGTGCGGTGCGCTGCTGTACTTTGTGGGTGACCACCCGCCGCCGTCTTCCAAGGGGTCCGGTGCGGCACGCGAACTCGTCAGCTATCTGATGCTCAGCCTTGCATCCACGCCGCTGTGCGACAAGCGATGACACTGGTTCGCTCGCCAAGCGGTCGCAAGCGACGCTGCGCGAGTTGGCGTGGCCTGGTCGGGCTCGCGAGCCTGATCTGGTCGCTCAGCGCCTGCGGTGCGCCGACCCTCGTTCGCCACGCTGGCGGCGAGATCCGCGGCGTCCGCTACTCGAACTCCATCGAAGCGATCCAGTCCAGCATTGCTCTACAGGCGTCGCTGATCGAGATCGACCTAGTTCCTTCGCGAGAAGGCCGCTGGTACTGCCTTCACGACTACGAGGAAGTCTGGCCGTCCAGCGCAGGGCGGGTGCGCTTGGACCGTTGGCTTCAGCGCTGGTTTGCCAGAGCTCCCGCCTGGGCCTACCCAGCCTCCTGGGCCTATCCAGCCGCAGTTGATCTGGAGGGCCACCTCGCAGCGCAAGACGCCCGCTCTGGTTTGAGACATTGCCAGCTCGAAGACTTGGCACGGATTGCCAACTCGCAGCACGGCCGCCTGGCATTCATCACCGACACGAAGTACGACAACTTGCTGTTGCTGGCGACACTGGCGCTGCTGGACAAGCGGCACTTCGTACCGCAGGTCTACAACCTCGCCGAGTACCTTGAAGCCCGGCGACTGGGCTTCCCGCGAATCATCTACACGCTGTACAAGCACGGCGACTACGAGCCGCTTCGAAGCATCCTCCGCGACCCTACGCTGTGGAAGATCGTGTTGCCTGCAACGTGGCTGTGCGAGGGCGCGAAAGCCCGCCCCCCAACCTGGCTGAACGATTTCACGCGGGAGATTCTTGTTCACACGGTGAACGACCCGAGGGAAGTCTGCCGCGGCCCCGTTCGGGTCGACGGGTACTACACCGATACGCTGGCGCCCGTTCCCGAGCCTCCCGCTCCGCAAAAAGATGACCACTGACTCGTCCGACATGCGCGTCGCCTTCATCGGCAGCGCTGGAATTCCGAACCGCTATGGCGGCTTCGAATCTTTCCTGGAACACTGCGGACCCAGCTTTGCAGGCGCGACGCAAGCCACCTACGTGACCTGCGATGCCTCGCTGTACCAGGACGACCTGAGCGCCACCTACCGGGGCGTGCGACGTATCTTTCTGGATACGCGGGCCAACGGTGCGATGTCAATCCTGCACGATCTGCTGGCCTTCCTGCGCGTGTACCGACACAGCACGCACATCATGATCCTTGGCGTTTCCGGTGGGCCCTGGTTTCCATTCTTCCTTTTGATGTGCCGCCTCGGAGGCAAGCGACTGGGCGTCAATATCGACGGAGTTGAATGGCGCCGCACCAAGTTTTCCCGCAACAAGCAAAGGGTTTTGCGCCTGTTCGATCATCTGGCGCAACGCTTCTCTGACCTGGTCGTTTACGACAACGCAGGCCTTGCGTCCTACGTGCTTCCAGTTGCGCGGGCTAAGGCTGTCGAGATTGGCTATTCCGGCGATCACGTCCTTCGGCGGGCCGATTTGCAGGCAGAACCCGGAACTGCGCTCACGGTCTGCCGCATTGAGCCTGAGAACAATCTGGACCTGCTGATCGACGGCGCACTGCGCTCGCAACTGACGCGGTACACCATAGTTGGCAACTGGGGCCACAGCGCGTACAGCCGCGCCCTTCGTCAACGCTGGAGAGACGAGCCGCGACTCGAGTTGCTCGATCCCATATACGAACCCAGTCGCTTAGCTGAGCTCCGTGAAGGATGCGCGGTCTACCTGCATGGTCACAGCGTTGGGGGAACCAATCCATCGCTGGTTGAGATGCTGTACTACGAGTGCGCCCTGCTCTGCTTTGACGTCAGCTACAACCGTGCCACAGCGGGCGATGGCGCGAGCTATTTTGCCGACGCTTGCGGGCTTGCGTTGGTCATCGATGAGGCGCTAGGGCGCCGTGGCGGCGGCAGTGTCGCTGCACGCCAGGTATTGCGCGCCAAGTACACCAGCCAAGCCATCGCCAATGCCTATCTCACCGCCTTGCGGGGGTAACACTGCGCACTGCCGTGCCGCCTTAGCCGCCAGCGGCTGATCGGTATTCGGGAAGCAGGGTACGCAGTGCGAGGCGCACATCCGCATCTGAGCGGGATGCCGCCGAGGCGCTCTGATGAAGTCGCTCTATCGACTGCAGGAAGGCCGGCAGGCCGGCAGCATCCGCGTCGACCAGGCGCGCCACGCTGAGCCGCTCGATGGGGGTGCGTTCGCACGTGTCTTGGTCGGCGAGCAATTCCTCATAGAGCTTCTCTCCCGCGCGCAATCCAGAGAACTCGATCCGCACCTCCTGCAGGCTCTTACCGCTCATCCGTATCATCGTCTTCGCCAGGTCGATGATCTTCACCGGCTCCCCCATGTCCAGCACGAGGACCTGACCGGAGCTTCCGATCGCTCCCGCCTGAACTACGAGCCGGGCCGCCTCGGGGATCGTCATGAAATAGCGGGTGATCTCCGGGTGTGTGACCGTCACCGGCCCACCCTTGGCGATTTGTTCCTTGAACTTCGGAATCACGCTGCCGCTGGACCCCAGCACATTGCCGAATCTGACGGCCATGAAGGTCGTCGTGGGGCACTGAACAGCCATGTGACTGATGACAAGTTCGGCGGCCCGCTTCGTGGCCCCCATCACATTGGTCGGATTGACTGCCTTGTCAGTGGAGATCAGCACGAATCGCTCGACGCGGGTCTCGGCCGCTGCCAGACAAGCGTGATACGTGCCAACGGTGTTGTTGCGCAGCGCTGCCCAGGCGTTTTCATCCTCCATCAAGGGCACATGCTTGTAGGCGGCTGCATGAAATACAACCTGAGGCCGGTACTTGCCGAAGACAAATCGCAGATGCTCCAGATCCTTCACATCGCCGATAAGCCGCACCAGCGGTATGTGCGGGAATTTTTCGCTCAGCTCTTGTTCGGTCGAGTACAGCGCGAATTCACTCAATTCGTACAGCACCATCCTCAATGGTCCGTATCTCGCCACCTGCCGGCATAGCTCGGAGCCGATCGAACCACCCGCACCCGTGATGAGCACCACCTTGCCGCCAAGGCATTCAGAAATGCCCCTCTCGTCCAGCACGACCGGCTCGCGACCCAGAAGATCCTCCGGCTCGATGTCGCGAACCTGATTCACCGCGCGGCCCGCCAGCAGTTCCTCGCTGTTGGGCACTGTTAGTACTGCCAGCCCTGTCCTGGCGGCTAGGCCCAAAGCGCGGCGCCGCCGCAAGGTTGTGGCATCTGGCATCGCCACGACCACATGAGTGATGCCATGTATTTCAACCAGCCGGACCACGTCTTCCAGCACGCCGATCACAGGCACACCGGCGACGCGAGCGCCGAGCCTCTCGGGGGCGTCATCCAGATAGCCTACGACAACCCAACCTTGCTGATGCTGGATGCCCGCGACCAACAGCCGACCCGCGTCGCCGGCGCCCATGACCAACGCCCGCCGCTGTTCCTGCGCGCTGCCACTGATACGGCTGCGCATGTGCTCGTAAAGCATGCGGTAGCCCATGCGCATCATGGCCAGCGCCATCAGCGCAAAGGCCGGATGCAACGCCAGAACTGCGCGAGGCACCTTGTTCAGTCGCGCCATCAGGACGGCCACAGCAATGAGTACGCCGGCGCCCAAACAAACCGCGGCCAGCCGTTTGACCTCGCCAAAGCCGCTGAAACGCCACATGCCCTTTGGCACATTGAACAGCTTCAGCACTACGCCGTAAAACACGACGATGCACAGCATGACCCAGTGGTCGTAGTCGGGCCGGGCGCTGAACCAGCGCTCGAATCCGAGTCGAAATAGATATGCGGCCTGCCAGGCCAACGCGACGGCGACCATGTCCAAGGTCAGGGCCAATCCTTCGCGATGCGGGCGAATGCGCGTCAGGAACGCATCGAGCGACAGCCAGCTCATCGTTTGCAGTCTTTCATCGACGCGTTCGGTGCATCAGGTCTCATTGCCCGGAGAGTCGCCAGGATGAGGCGCAGATCGCCTGCAAAGCTCGCATGGCGCACGTAGTCGGCCRCAAGCTGGAGCTTTATCGGCATGACGATGTTCACGTACTCGCGCTCCGGGTCAGCCGCTTTCGCCAGCAATTCGCTCTCATCCCGAAATTTCAGTGACGCAGGATCGGTGATGCCGGGTCGCACGGACAGCACGATCTCGCGCAGGGCTGGCGGGTACATCGCGACGTAGTGCGGCACCTCTGGCCGAGGGCCGACTAGACTCATGGCGCCACGCAGGACATCCCACAGTTGCGGGAATTCGTCGAGCTTGGTTGCGCGCAGGACATGCCCCGCGCGCGTGATGCGCGGGTCAGCACCGACGGTGATCTCCGCCCCCTTTTGGACAAGCATCGTGCGGAACTTGTGGATCGTGAACGGCACGCCAAAGCGGCCGATGCGGGTCTGGCGGAACAGTGCCGGACCGGGCGAATCGAGCTTGATCCAGATGGCGATCAGCAGCAGCAGAGGCGAAAGCAGCAGCAGTCCCAGCGCTGAGCAGGTCACATCGAAGATTCGCTTGCTCAAGCCAGCAGCCCACGCACCGCAGCGACGACACGCTCCACATCGGCATCACTCATCGCCGTGTACAGCGGCAGGCTGACCGTGCGCTCGAAGGCCTTCTGCGACTGCGGGAACTGCTCCGGCGTCAGTTCGTAGCGATCGCGCCAGTAGGGATGCAGATGCAGCGGCACGTAATGCACGCTGCAGCCGATGCCCGCGGCATACATGCCTTCGATGAAGGCGTCGCGGGTGATCGGCGCGCGGTCGGCCAGACGCACGACGTAAAGGTGCCAGGCATGCGTGTCGCCCTCTGGCACGCTGGGCGGCAGGAGCAGCGGCAGGTCGGCAAATGCTTCGTTGAAGCGCGTTGCGATCTGCTCGCGGCGAGCCTGGAATGCCTGCAGCCGCTTCAGCTGATGCAGCCCCAGCGCGGCGGCGATGTCGGTCAAGTTGTACTTGAACCCCGGCGCAACAATCTCGTAGTACCAGCTCGGCACCTTGGCAGTGAAGCGGTCGAATGCGTCGCGGCTCATGCCATGGAGGCGCATGATGCGGGCGCGTTTTGCCAGCTCAGTATTGCGCGTGACCAGCATGCCGCCCTCCCCCGTCGTCATCGTCTTGTTGGCGTAGAAGCTGAAGACCGTAGCGTCGCTACCCAGCGTGCCGATCAGCTCCTTCTCCAGCGTCGTCGGCAGCGCGTGAGCGGCGTCCTCGACGACGCGCAGGCCGTGGCGACGGGCAATGTCGAGGATGGCGAGCATGTCGCAGGCAAGGCCTGCGTAGTGCACAGGCAAGATGGCGCGGGTAGCAGGCGTGATTACGGCTTCGATGGCGGCGATGTCAATGTTCAGCGTCGCCGGGTCGATGTCGACGAGCTTCACGTCGGCGCCGAGGTAGCGCACGACTTCGGCAGTCGCCGTGAAGGTGTGGGTCGTCGTGATGACCTCGTCGCCGGGGCCGATGCCGATGGCTTCCAGCGCTAGGTGCAGGCCGGCAGTCGCGGAGTTGACGGCGATGCATTCGATCTGCGGCTCACCGAGAAAATCTGCAAACGCCTGCTCGAAGCGCTTGGCCTTGGGGCCGGTCGTGATCCAGCCAGATTTCAGCGTGTCGACGACCTCGGCGATCTCATCGTCGCCGATGTCGGGCAGGGCAAAAGGAAGAAAGGGCTGAGAGGTCATCGAGAGGGATTTTCGCGCATCAGGGCTTCTCGATCAGCACGAGGCGGTGGGTGCGCAGAAATGGCAGCAGATTGAGCAAGGGATACACCGCAGGCAGCGCACGGGCCAGCGGTGGCGCGAGCGTGACGCGGCGGGCAACAAAGCACCCTTGCGGAAAGAGTTCACGCACACGCTTCAGCGGCACGCCACGGACGTCCGGGTTGCGCGGGTTGTTGACAGTGAAGTCGTACCAGACGACGGCGCCGCCGGGCTTGAGCCAGCGCCACATCGCGTCGGCCACGCGCTGCTGCAGCGCATCGTCGAGGATGGACGAGAAGACGGTGGATTGCAGGACGAGGTCCTGGCTGGCGGGGTCCACGTCCGCGATGGACGCATCGCCGGCCAGCAGGCGCACGCCTTCGGGCAGGGCGGCGCGCGCAGCGATGAGGCGTTCTGGCAGCAGTTCGATGCCGCTCAGATGCGCAGGCAGCAGGCCCAGGCGCAGCAGGTCGAGCAGGTTGCCGCCGGCGCCGCAGCCGACCTCGGTGGCATGCCAGTCGGCGGGGTGGCCTTGACGCTTGGCCAGCAGCTTCAACAGCTCGCGCTGGCGCTCTTGCCACATCTGCCAGACCTCGGGGCGCAGCAGGCTGTAGCGGTCGCCGGCGTCGCGGCGGGCGTAGCGCTGGACGATCTGCTCCAGCTCGGTCACGACACGGCCTCGATGAAGCGGGCGGCCAGCACGGGGTAGGCGTGGTGGGCCATCGCAAAGGCGCGGCCGCGCTGGCCCATCGCGGCGCGCTCATCGGGCGACAGTGCGACGAGCTTGAGCAGGCCCTGGGCGACGGCTTCAGCGTCCTCCGGCGGGACTGTCAGACCCGCACCGGCTTCGGCCACGGGGTCGTTGCCGGCCTCGACCGAATGCAGCACGGCGTGGCCGGCCATCAGGTAGTCGATGAGCTTGTTGGGCGCGATGCCGAAGCGGTAGATGGGCGTGCGCTGCCAGCCGATGTACGCGATGTCAAAGTGGGCGAGCAGCGTCGGGATCTGGGCCTTGGGGATGGGAGGGAAGAAGCGCACGTTCGACAAGCCCTCGGCTTGCGCGCGTTCGGTAAGGCGCGCGGTCTCATGGCCACTGCCGACCAGCACGAAGCTCAGCGACGAATCCTTCACCCGCGCCACGGCGTCCAGCAGCACGTCCAGCGCGTTGGGCAGGCCCATGGAGCCGGCATAGCCGACGATGACGCGGCCGGCGGCACGTTCGGCGTCGAGATGGGCCGCCAACGTGGCGCCCAGCGGGGCCGAGTCACCCCGCCATTCCTCGGGCGCAAAACCGTTGGGCACGATGTGAAGCTTGGCAAGATCCAGGCCCCGGGACGCCATGTGCTCATGCACGCAGGGCAGCATGGAGACGACGACGTCGGCATCTCGGTAGCCATCCGCCTCGGCCTTGCCACAGAGCATGGCGAAGGGGTGGCGGGGCGACATGCCGGACAGCTCAATCAGCGACAGCGGCCAGAGGTCGTGCACTTCGTAGACCAGCTTGGCCATGGCGAGCTTGGCCAGCTTGCGCGCGACCCAGATGTCCATCGGATAAGTGCTGGACGCGATGACCGCATCAGGCTTGAACTCGCGCGTCAGCCGCCCGGCGTCGGCACGCAGCTGGCGCAGGAAGGAAAAGATGTTGAGCAGCCGGCCGACGCCGTTGCCCTGGTAGGCGGGCACCGGCAGCCAGCGATAGCGGATGCCGTCGATGAGCTCCTCGCGCGGCTCGCCCGCCATCTCGGGCTGCACGGCGCGCACATGCGAGTGGCTGGCCGCGACGATGGTGACCTCGTGCCCCGCCCTCACCCATTCGCGGGCCAGGTAGTAAGGGCGGAACTCCATGCCGTGGTGTGGCGAGCCGGCGTAGTGATTGACAAGGAGCAGCCTCATGCGGTCGTCAGCTCCTTGAGCCGGGTCAGGAAGCGCTGCACATGCGGCTCGAACAGGCCGTTGGCAGCGACCCAATCGCGGTTGACGGCGGCCAGCCGGGCTGTATCCAGCGCGGCCATGCGGCCCGGCAGATCGTCCAGCGAATTCACGATAAGACCGCGCGCCGAGTCGCCTATGACCTCGCGGTTGGCCGGCAGCTCGGACAGCAGCGGCACGCAGCCATGGGCCATGGCCTCCAGCACAGAGACGGAGACGGAGTCGCTCTCGGGCAGGCTCAGGAACCAGGTCGAGCGGGCGTAGTGCGAGGCCTGCGTTTGCGCATCCAGACGGCCGACAAAGCTGACACGGTCAGCCAGTCCGAGCGAGGCAACGCTGGCCTCCAGCGAGGCTCGCATCGAGCCATCGTTCGCGACGACCAATTGCGCTTCCGGCTGCGCGGCCGCAACGCGCGCGAACGCGTCGATGACCAACTGCGGCCGGTAGATAGCCTCAAGGCCCCGGTTCGCAAAGCACAGCCACGGCTGCTTCTTCGCGTTTTGCTTCGGCATGGCCTCCAGGCCGAAGGGGAAGGTCATGACCTCGCCCGCGCCCAGCTCGCGCATGCGCTCGGCCATGTGGAGCGAGTCCGACGTCGTCAGTGCGCAATTGCGCAGCACCTTCTTCGTCATCCAGCGCCAGGCGCCGCCGCGCTGGGGCGTGACGAGGATGTCGCTACCCCAGGCCGAACCGGCGATCTGCGCGCGCAGCCGCCAGCCCAGCTTGGCGGCCCAGGCGAGCGAGCCGTGCGAGGTCAGGTAGTGGGCATGCAGCCAGTCGGCGTCGGTGTCGGCCAGCCAGGCTCCCATGCGCGGCAGCTGCTTGATCAGCGCGACATTGCCGCCGGCATGGTCGGGCTCGGTGTTCAGCGCCAGGCGTCGCGCGTCGGGCAGCAGTTGATTGAACTCGGGCAGGAAGCCGCGCGACGAGATGGCGTGCAGTTGCACGCGTGGGTTCAGCGCGCGGGCCCACTTCAGCAGATGGGGACTTTCGCCGTCGCCGATGAGGACGAGCTTGAGACCACCGCCGAGGCTCATCGCGCGGTTCCCGCCCAGGCCAGATAGGCTTCGCGAAGTTCAGGGTGACGCTCCAGCAGCGCCGCATCGCGCTCGCGCGTATCGCCCACCTGCCGCGCGGGCTGGCCGGCCATGATGGCGAAGTCCGGCGCCGTGCCGCGCAGCTGCGAATAGGCGCACAGGATGGCGCCCCTGCCGAGCGTGCTACCCGGCTCGATGAGGCTGTGCGGGCCGACAAAGCTGTAGGCGCCCAGGCGAATGGCGCCCTTGCGATAGCCCGGCAGCTCGCCGCCCAGCGTGGCGCTGCGGCGGCCGTTCACGCGCAACGCATCGTGGGTGCTGTGGGTCACGATGGAGCAGAAGTTGCTGATCTGCACGCCCTCTTCGATGACGAGGCCGGCGCCCGCGTCGATGAAGTTGAACTGGCCGATGAAGACGTGGTCCCCCAACTGCAAGCCGGCCTCGCCTTCGATGCAGGTGCTGGGCGCGATACGCGAATGCGGCGCGCCGGCCTCGCCGAACAGCATGCGAAAGGCGAGCAGCCGCACTAGGCGGCGACGGCAGCGATTGAGGAAGACGCGCATCAGTCCCAGGTCCAGAGCGACCAGAAGAAGTAGCCGAAGTAGAGCAGCATCGCCGCGGATACACCCCAGCCGGCGCCGGCCAGGCCGCCCAGTTGCAGCCCCGCCGCCAGCCCGCCGACGAACATCACCTGACCCACCAGCGCCAGCTTCAGCGCCCAGGCTTGCGCGCCCCAGGCCATGGTGACGACGGACAGCGGCGAGGCAATGAAGTGCAAGGCGATATACGGCGCCAGCGACCGCGCCAGCTCGCCGGCGCCGCGCCACTCGGGGCCGAAGACAGTGGCGAACAGCCAAGGCCCGAAGGCCAGCAGCGCGAGCAGCAGCGGCAGCGCGACGGCGGCCAGCAGCAGCATGTTGTGGCGCACCAGCGTGCGGGCTTCCAGCAGGTTCCCCGCTTGCGTGAGGCGTGGGTAGAGGGCCTGCGACAGGGATCCGCCGACGAGGCTGGCGGGCGCCTTCAGATAGCGCAGGGCCAGCGCCCAGGCGCCGGCTTCGGGCGCACCCAACCAGGCCGCCAACAGCGCGATGGCCAGCGTGTCCTGCAAGGCTCCGGCAAAGGCGTGTGGCGTGTTCAGCAGCGGGAAGTCGCGGTGCTTGTCGGCCACCTCGCGCAGTGGCTGGGAGTCGAGCAGCCGTCGCCAACCGCCTGCCGGTGCCGGCCGGGCCTGCAACAACGCTGCCGCAGCGGTGGCCAGCGCCGCGCCTCCCACCAGGCCCCAGGGGCCCGCCTGCAGCAGCCCGAAGCCCACCTGGGCCACCGCAGCGCCGCCCCATTGCACGACGCGCGCCCAGGCCAGCACGGCAAAGCGCCCTGCCCGCGCCGCCCACTGGGCCAGCGCCTGGCTGGCAGCAAGCGCCAGCACGACCAGGGGCAGCGCTGCCGCGACGGACAGATCGGCCCACACCATCCAAGCCGCGCCGACAAGGATGGCCATGGCCGTCATCGCCAGCAGCATGCGCAGACACAGCGCCAGCAGGGCCGCAGCGCCCTTCTCGCCGGTCTCCAGCGCCAGCGCGAACTCGTAGCGCGCGCAGCCGACGACGGCCAGGTTGTTCGCCACCGTCCACACCAGGGAGAACTGGCCGTACTCCGCCGGCGTGTACAGCCGCGCGATCCAGGGGCCCAGCAAAAGCGGGATGGCCTGGGCCAGCGCGCTGCCGGCAAGCAAGGTGAGAGTGGCGCGCTTAAGGCTCATGGGGCGCGGGATTGTAGGAAGCACCGGGCCTCCCGCCCGGGATTGCTTCGGTAGTTCCCTAAAATCCCGGATTCACCCTAGGCCCGCAATGACCAACACGACACCGCCCATCCAAGCTCTCGCTCAGGCAGACGAGAACCAACTGATCGCCGAGCGCCGCGAAAAACTGGCCGCGCTGCGGGCCACCACGGCGGTGCCCTTCCCCAACGACTTCAAGCCCCAGCACCGCGCGCTGCCGCTGCAGGAGCAGTACGGCCCGCTGGACAACGAGGCGCTGGAGCCACAGGCCGTCAAGGTCAGCGTGGCCGGCCGCATGATGCTCAAGCGCGTGATGGGCAAGGCCAGCTTCTGCACGCTGCAGGACGCCACCGGCCGCATCCAGTTGCGCGTGACCATCGACCACGTCGGGCCTGAGATGTACGGCGCCTTCAAGCACTGGGACCTGGGCGACATCATTGCCGGCGAAGGCACGCTGATGAAGACCAAGACCGGCGAGCTGACCATCACGGTCACGACGCTGCGCCTGCTGACCAAGAGCCTGCGCCCGCTGCCGGACAAGTTCCACGGCATGAGCGACCAGGAGCAGAAGTACCGCCAACGCTATGTCGACCTGATCACCGACGAGGACGCCCGCAAGCGCTTCACGGCGCGCTCCAAGGCCGTGTCGGCCATCCGCAGCTTCATGGTGGACCACGGCTTCCTGGAGGTCGAGACGCCCATGCTCCACCCCATCCCGGGTGGCGCGAACGCCAAGCCCTTCAAGACCCACCACAACGCGCTGGATCAGGAGATGTTCCTGCGCATCGCGCCGGAGCTCTACCTGAAGCGCCTGGTGGTGGGCGGCTTCGAGCGCGTGTTCGAGATCAACCGCAACTTCCGCAACGAAGGCATCTCGGTCCGGCACAACCCCGAGTTCACGATGATGGAGTTCTATGCGGCCTACTGGACGCATCACGACCAGATGGACTTCACCGAGGCCGTGCTGCGTCATGCGGCCATCGCCGCGACCGGCAGCGCCGCGCTGACCTATGCCGGCAAGCCGGTGGCGCTGGACAAGCCTTTCGCGCGCGTGTCGGTGCGCGACTCGCTGATCCAGTTTGCCGGCCTGAGCGAGGCCGAGGCTGGCGACGCCGAGGTGCTGCGCGCCAGGATCGTCGCGGCCGGTGAAGAGGCTCCAGCGCGCTGGAGCCTGGCCGAGCTGCAGTTCGGCCTGTTCGAGGCCGTCGTCGAAGAGAAGCTCTGGGAGCCCACCTTCATCATCGACTACCCCGTCGAGGTCTCGCCGCTGGCCCGTGCGTCGGACGCCAACCCGCAGATCACCGAGCGCTTCGAGCTCTTCATCACCGGTCGCGAGTACGCCAACGGCTTCTCCGAGCTGAACGACGCCGAGGACCAGGCCGCGCGCTTCCACGCCCAGGTGGCCAACAAGGACGCCGGCGATGAGGAGGCGATGTTCTTCGACGCCGACTTCATCCGCGCGCTGGAATACGGCATGCCTCCGACGGGCGGCTGCGGCATCGGCATCGACCGGCTGATGATGCTGATCACCGACTCGCCGTCGATCCGTGACGTGATCCTGTTCCCGGCGTTGCGTCGGGAAGCCTGAGCCTCAGCGCTTTTCCAGCGCCTTGATCCGGGCCCACAGCTGGGCCTTGGACAAGGTCGTCATCTGCATCGCGCCCATGCAGGTGTCGAGACGGTGCGGGCGCTCGCGCAAGTCCTGCACGGCCTTGGCCAGGCTGGCCTCGACGCCGTCGCCATAGGCCGCTGCAGCCTTCGCCATTGCCGCGCGCAACAGCGGCTTGGCTGGCCGCATCATGGCCAGGTCGATCAGGTCGCGGCTGAAGACGCTGTCGTCGCGCCAGCGGTCCGCCAGCGCCAGCAGTTTGCCGGCGGCCAGATCCAGCGGCGTCAGCGCGGCCACGCCGGCAATGACGTCATCTGGCCCGGGCCGGTCGAAGGCGATACGGGCCTCCAGCACGATCTCGAACTTGATCGTCATGCTGCCCTCGCGCACCAGCGTGCGCAGGCCGTACTGGTCGGCGCGCAGCTCACGCACCGGCACCAGCACGGCACCGGCGCGAACAAGGGCACCGAGGCCCGCCGGGCCGGTCAGCAACTGGCGCAGCGCGCGATAGCCGGCGAGGTCGGACACGAGGAAGTCGATGTCCACCGACTCGCGGTACTCGCCATAGCGCAGCGCCATCGCGGTGCCGCCGCCAAACCAGCAGGCATGGGCTGCCAGCACGTCGGCGTCCAGCGCGGCGAGCACGGCCGCGATGCGGCGGTGGTGCTCGCGTTCAAACAAGCAGGCGCCCTCCGCCCAATTCGTCGGCCAGCGCCTGGATCAGCCGCCGCTCGCTTGGCGCCAAGTTCTCACGGTCGAGGTGGCGCCAGTTGCGCTCGTAAAGGTCCAGCGCCTGGGCCGGGCTCAGCTCGGTCACGCCGGGTAGCTGCCAAGCCAACTGCTTGAGCGCCGGGTAGTTTTCCAGGCGCACCACAGCCGGCACAGCCGACGCGAACGCCGCCTCGGGCTCACGGACCTCGAGGCTCAATCCGACCGCAGCCATCGCGCTCAGATAGGCGCCCATCGTCACCGATGGTTCGCCTTGCTCCACGCGGTGCAGGGTCACGCGCGACATGCCCGCCGCCTCGGCCGCGTCCGTGGCCGTCACCTTCTGCCGCTCGCGCTGCGCGCGGATGCGCTGACCCAGCGTTTCGAGCTGGGTCGCTACGGCAGGGGGCACGAGAGGCGATTTGGCCGGCATATGTTTCTCATTCTAGTCAAAACATCAGTTTTGAACAGAATGAGAAACAACTATGCCGTTGCTACCGCCGGTGCCTTGCCCGCAATGATCATTGCCAGCACCTCGTCCTCGGTCACGTCCGACGTGCGGCAGACGCCCACCATACGGCCGTTCTTCATGACGGCCAGGCGGTTGGACAGCGCGAATACGTCCGGCATGTCGTGTGTGACGAGCAGAATGCCGACGCCCTCGGCAGCCAGCCTGCGAATGAGGTCGTGGACCATCGCCGTCTCGGACGGGCCGAGCGCCGCGCATGGCTCGTCCATGATCAGCACGCGGGCCTTGAACTGCAGTGCGCGTGCGATGGCAACGACCTGGCGCTGACCGCCGGACAAGGACATCACCGGATCGCCGATGTTCTTGAAGTTGGGATTCAGCCGCGCGAACAGCGGCACGGCGGCCGCACGCATGGCAGCGTCGTCCAGCAGACCGAAGCGCGTGCGCAGTTCGCGGCCGAGGAAGAGGTTGGCCACCGAGTCGAGGTTGTCGGCCAGGGCCAGCTTCTGGTGGATGGTCTCGATGCCGGCGGCGCGCGAATCGGCCGGGCTGGCGAACTTGACCTTCTCACCGCTCAGCAGCAGTTCGCCACCGTCGAAGGGCAGCGCACCCGCAATCATCTGCATCAGCGTCGATTTGCCGGCGCCGTTGTGGCCCAGCACGGCCAGCACCTCGCCGGGCGCCAAGCTCAAGCTGATGCCGTCGACCGCATGAACGCCGCCAAAGGATTTGCGCGCATCGCGCACTTCAAGCAAGGCCGTCATTTCTGCACCACGCGATCGAAGACAACAGCGGCGACCAGCACCTGGCCCAGCACGACCATGCGCCAGCCTATGCCCACATCGGTCAGCAGCAGGCCGCTGTCTATGCTCTGGATGATCAATGCGCCCAGCACCGTGCCGCCCACGCTGCCGCTGCCGCCAGCGAGCGACACGCCGCCGATGACGGCGGCCGCGATGACGGTCAGCTCCATGCCCGTGCCCATCGAGTTCGTGCCCGCGTTCAGCCGCGCCATCGCGACGATGGCGGCCAGGGCCACCAGCGCTGCCAGCAGCAGATTCAGCTGGATCATCACGCGCTTGACCGGGATGCCGGCCAGCCGCGCCGCGTCGGGGTTGCCACCGATGGCGTAGACGTAGCGGCCAAAGCGCGTGTGCTTGGCGACAAAGCCCAGCACCAGCACGACGGCCACCCAGATCACCAGCGGCAAGGGCAGGCCCTGCCCCTGCTCCTGGCCCTCAAGGCGGTAGGCATTGAAGACGGCCACGCAACCGAAAACCGCCACCGCCGCAAGGCCGCCCTTTATCAGCTCATGCCTGATGTCGCCCGGCACGCCGCCCGCGCGCTGCTGCGCCCGGCGCTGCACGGCCTGCCAGCCCCACAGCATGGCGATCAGCCCCACGCCCAGCAGCCAGCTGCCGCGCTCGCCCAGCGAGCCGTCGATTCCGCCGCCCAATGCAAGCAGCCAGGGCTCGCTGACCGGCTGCGTCTTGCCGTCGGCGATCAGGAAGGCCACGCCGCGCAGAGACACCAGGCCACCCAGCGTCACGACGAATGACGGAATGCCGATGACGGACGACAGCCAGCCCTGGAAGAGCCCGACGACTAGGGCCAGGCCGAGGCCGGCGAACAACGATGCGCCGACCGACCAGCCCTGCGTGTATTGCAGCCAGGCCATCAGCACGCCGACGGCGCCGAGCAGCGAACCGACCGCGAGGTCGATCTGCCGCGCGACGATGATGAGCGCCATGCCGGCGGCGACGATGCCGACGACTGCCGTTTGCTGGGCGATGTTGTAGAGGTTCTCGGCCGTCAGGAAGCTGCCGGTGAGCACATGAAAGCCGATGGCGATGGCCACCAGCACGGCCGCCATGACGGCAAGCCGCTGGGTCTGGGCATTCATCGCTGTCCTTATTTGCAGGCCGCCGGCGCCTTGGCCGCATCGACACCCTTGCAGACGACGGCCTTCGGCACCCAACCTGCGGTGATGACTTCACCGAGGTTGGCTTGCGTGATGGCCACCGGTGCCAGGAACTTGGCCTGCAGCGTGACCTTGCGCTCACCGCCAGCCCAGGCGGTGGCGCCGTCGACCTTCTGGCCCGCCGCCAGTTGAACGGCGGCAGCCGCCGCTGCCTTGCCCAGCGCGCGCGAGTCCTTCCAGACCGACACCGTCTGCGTGCCCAGCGCCACGCGGTTCAGCGCCGCGTGGTCGGCATCCTGGCCGCTGACCGGCACACCCTTCAGGCCGCGGCCCGCCAGCGCCGCGATGGCGCCGCCGGCCGTGCCGTCGTTGCTGGCCACCACCGCATCCACGCCGCCCTTCAGGCGCGTCAGGATCTGCTCCATGTTCTTCTGCGCCACCTCGGGCTTCCAGCCGTCGGTGTATTCCTCGGCAACGATCTTCACGTCGCCCTTCTTCACCGCATCGGCCAGCGCGTCCTGCTGACCGGCGCGCAGGAAGTCAGCGTTCGGGTCGCTGGGCGAGCCCTTGATCATCACGTAGCGGCCCTGCGGCTTCACGGCCAGCACGGCCTTGGCCTGCAGGCGGCCGACCTCGCGGTTGTCGAAGGTCAGGTAGAAGACCTCGGGGGCTTCGATGAGGCGGTCATAGGCCAGTACCGGCACCTTGCGCGCCTTGGCCTTGTTCAGCGCCGGCGCGATGGCATCCTTGTCCATCGCCAGGATGATGAGCACCTTGGCGCCCTTGGCCAGCAGGGACTCGACGTCGCCGATCTGCTTCTCGGGCGAGCCGCCCGCGTCGGCGCTCAGGTAACTGCCGCCCAGGCGCGCCAGCTCGGCCTTGATGGCGGTCTCATCGGTCTTCCAGCGCTCTTCCTGGAAGTTGGACCAGCTCACGCCCACAACCGGGCCGGCGGCCCACGCGGTCATCGAGCTCATTACCAGCGTTGCCGCCGCCCACATCTGCTGTCTACGCATCTTGTCTCCAACGCCCTTCTATCCGGGCCGCGGATTCTAGGAACGCGGGCAACAAAAAAGCGACCCTCTCGGGTCGCTTTCTCAGTCTTGAAACCGCTTTGTTTCAGCTGGCGGCTCAGCGACCAGCCAAAGCGGTGGCGCGGCGGGCGACGGGGGCCGGGAAATCCCCGAGTTCGCGGGCGGCGTTCTCGCCGTGGTCGTCAACGACCTCGTCGACGCTGCGGGCCTCAACGGACCGGACAGCCAGCACAGCTTGGCGGGGCAGCTTGCTCGTGGCGACGGCGGCCTTGGCGCTGGCCGGAGTCGTGATGACGACGCCGACTTCACCCTGGATGGCGCCGAGTTCACCGCTGTTGCGAGCGGCAACCAGGTCGGCGATGACTTGTTCGCGGGTCAGCGGGGTGGTTTGGGCAGATGAGGCACCGGCGGCGATCAACAGAGTGGCGGCGATGATGGTGGACAGCTTGCTCATGACGGGCTCCTTCAGTGGCAGGAACGTCCTGCTTGGGTCATTCGGACAACGCGACCGCGCTGTCCATGGCCTGAACTGTAGGGAGACCGACTCAGTAGAAACACCAGGCTGGCGGGAACTGACTATTCGTTCAACGCAAACAGTCACCCCTAGTTCGTCATCGTCTCGGCACAAGCAATCAACGGTGTTCGAAATTCGGCGCCCGCTTGGCCAGGAAGGCTTCCATGCCCTCGCGTTGGTCGTGGCTACCGAAAAGCGCGTGGAAGTAGCGGCGTTCCACGGCGACGCCGTCCTTCAATGGCGTCTGGTAGGCGAGGTTCACCAGTTCCTTGATGAGCGCCGCCGACGGGCCGCTGAAACCGTTGATGGTCTCGGCCGCCGCCAGCGCTTCCTCCAGCAGCTTGTCCGCCGGCACGACGCGCGACACCAGGCCAGCGCTCTCGGCCTCGGTTGCGCCCATCATGCGGGCCGTCAGCAGCATGTCCATGGCCTTGCTCTTGCCGATGGAGCGCGGCAGACGCTGCGTGCCGCCKGCGCCGGGSATGATGCCGAGCTTGATCTCGGGCTGGCCGAACTTCGCGSWGTCGGCAGCGATGATGAAGTCGCCCATCATGGCCAGYTCGCAGCCGCCGCCCAGCGCRAAGCCSGCCACYGCGGCGATSACSGGCTTGCGCACCTGCAGGATGGTTTCCCAGTTCCTGGAGAGCAGGCCGCTCTTGAAGGCCGTGACGAAGGTGTGGGGCAGCATCGTCGGGATGTCGGCCCCGGCGGCGAAGGCGCGCTCCGAGCCGGTCAGCACGATGCAGCCGATGCCCTCGTCGGCGTCGAAGGCCAGCAGGGCCTCGCCCAGCTCGTCCATCAACTGGTCGTTCAGCGCATTCAGCGCCTTGGGGCGGTTCAGCGTGATCAGCGCGGTCTTGCGCGGGCCGTCGCCGTGGACGGCGGTGAGGATGCATTCGTAGGTCATTGGCTCAGCCTCCGGGGGATGTCATTGGTCGATTCTGGCGCGGCCTGCAGCGGCGCGCTCTTGAGCATCAGGTCGATGTAGGTCTGCTCGTCCTGGCGGATGACCAGGCGCACCGGCAGGTATTGCAGCGAAGGCGCGAGCCAGGCCTCGGCCACCAGGTCGCCACCACCCACCTGCGCGCGGGTCTGCGCCGTAGGCCGGATGTGCCAGCTGGCGACCGGGCCCATCGGCGTGTCCAGCACGGCCTCGCCCAGCACCTCGTATTGCCAGGCGAACTGTTTGCGCGGCAGCACCAGCGGAAACTGCACGATGCGGCCGGCCTGGAGCGGCTCGCGGCCGGTCATGAACAGCCAGGTCAGCTGCACGAACTGGCTGGCCGAGTCCTGCGCGCCGCGCTGCGTGGGCTGGCGCTGGCCGGTGGCCAGTTGCACCTCGGCGGGCAGGAAGAAGACGCTGGCACGGCGGGCGTCGCTGAGGATGAACTTGGTCTCCTCGTCGTAGCGCTGCGGCGCGATGCCCTCGGGCGTCAGCTGGCCCTGGCTGCTCATGTGCCGGGTGATGAAAGGTGCGAAGCTGGGGCCGACGGCGACGTCCAGATGGACCTGGTAGTCGGCGCCCTTGCGCAGCCATTCGACCTGCGCCTGGCCGTAGACCGGACCGCGGTAGTTGCCGGTCAGCGCGTAGCTCAGGCGTGTGGACAGCGGCCATTCAGCGCCGGGTTCGGTGCTGGGTGCCGACGCGCCCTGTGCAACCGGTGACGCGACTTCAGCCGGCGCCGACGCCGCATCGGCCATTCGTTCGACCGGCGGCTCCGGCGCGGGTTCAGGCGCCGAGGCCGGCTGGGACGCCGCCTGCACCACGGCCGCAGCCGCTTCACGCGGGGGCACTGGCTTGGGCGGCGGCTGCGGCGGCGGCACCACCCGCACCGTGACCGGCGGCTGCATCGCCAGCTCCTGCACGAACTCGACCTGCATGCGCGGCGGCATGGGCGGCGGGCCCTCGTGCAGCCAGCCCCCCTGGATGCGCTGCACCTCGCGGCCAAGCAGCAGGTGCAGACCCAGCACGGCCAGCACCAGCAGCCAGGGCGGCCGCGGTGTCTTCATGGCTGGCTCTAGGCGCCGAGCCAGCGGCGCCGGGGGGCCTGCGCGCCGTCGGCCAATGTCAGGGCGACGGACGCGGGCCGTGCGGGCGGCAGCTCTGCTTCCAGCTCGACGAGGCGCTGGTCGCGGCTGATGAGCAGCCGCAGGCGCGTGTCGCCCGCCGTCAGCAGGCCTAACGCGTCATCCAACCGGCGCAACCGCCAGCCGTTGCAGCCCAGGATCTCGTCGCGTGCGCTGATGCCCGCAGCCTCCGCCGCGCCGCCGGTCAACACATGGCTGACCTGCACGCCGGTCAACGCAGATTCACGCGCACGCAGGCCCAGGCGCTGGGCGACGCTCTGACGGCCTTCGTCGCGCCAGTCGACACCGTGCGTCGCCAGCAGCTCGCGCAGGGGCAGCTCGTCGGTGCCATGCACCCAGCCGTGCAATTGCGCCGCGACGTCGTCGCCGCCTAGCGCCGTCACGGCTGCAAGGATGTCGCCTTCGCTGACTGGCCCGCCTTCGCTGCTCGTCCACAGTTGCAGCATCAACGCATCCAGGCTGGACTTGTGCGCGCGCAGGCTCAGGTCCAGGCACAGCGCCACCAGCGCGCCCTGCGCGTAGTAGTTGCTCGTCGCGTTGGGGCTGTTCTCGTCGGGCCGGTAGTACTTGGTCCAGGCCTCGAAGCTGGCCTGCGCCAGCGGCTGCACGCGGCGGCCCGGCGCGGCCAGCACACCGTTGACCGAGGCCACCAGCAACTTGAGGTAGCGCGGCGCGTCGATGAGGCCCGCACGGCGCAGGAACAGCTCGTCGTAGTAGCTGGTGAAACCCTCGAAGAACCACAGCAGCTCGGTGTAGTTCTCGCGCTGGTAGTCGAACGTCTCGAACTCGGCCGGGCGCAGCCGCTTCACGTTCCAGGCGTGAAAGTATTCGTGGCTGAACAGGCCCAACAGCCGCGCGTAGCCGTCGCTCGGCGCGGCACTCTCGGCGGCCGTGGGCAGCTCGCGGCGCGCGCAGATCAGCGCGGTGCTGGCGCGGTGCTCCAAGCCGCCGTGGCCATCGTCCACGGCCCAGAGCAGGAAGCTGTAGCGCTGGAATGGCGCACTGTTTTTGCCATCACTCCAGAAGGCGATCTGCGCCTCGCAGATGCGCTGCACATCAGCCAGCAGTCGCTCGCCGTCAAAGCTGGGCCAGGCGCCCGCGACGACGATGCGATGCGGCACACCGGCGGCCGTGAACTCGCCCTGCCAATGCGGGCCGATCTCGAAGGGATGGTCGACCAGTTCGTCGTAGCCAGCGGCCTCGAAGCCACCGTCGCGCTCGCCCATCTCGGTCG
This sequence comes from Roseateles sp. P5_E8, assembly GCF_054177665.1. Lineage (NCBI taxonomy): Bacteria > Pseudomonadati > Pseudomonadota > Betaproteobacteria > Burkholderiales > Sphaerotilaceae > Roseateles > Roseateles sp. P5_E8. Next base: position 23,552 of record NZ_JBGCUM010000059.1, read on the forward strand.
CCACGCGCCAGCCCTTGGGCACGCGCGCGAGCTCGATGCGCTGCGCGTCGTCCTCGCGGCCATGCGCGCGCAGGCACAGGCTGCTGGGGTTGAAGAAGGCGCGTTGGCTGTCCAGCCAGGCGGTGCGAACCGAGGCGTCGAAGGCGTAGACGTCGTAGCTCAGCGTCAAGGCCGCACGCCCCGTGCAGCGTACGCGCCAGCTGGCCTTGTCGAGCTGCTCAATGGCTAGCTCGCGGCTGCCCTGTCGCGCGCTCAAGCCGCTCAGATGCTTGGCGAACTCGCGCACGAGGTAGCTTCCCGGTATCCACACCGGCAGGCTGACATCCTGCTCCGCAGCCGGGTTGGCCAGCGTCAACGTGACGCGGTAGCGGTGGGCCGTGATATCGGCCAGTTCGATCCGGTAGCGAGGCCCCGTCATCAGCTGCCTGCGGCGGCCAGAAAGCAGCTCAACGCGCCCACCAGCGTGAGGCGGAAGCGCAGCGTCAGCCAGTCGGCGGCTCCGAGCTGCGGGTAGACGCGGCGGTCGATGACGTAGCAGGCTATCAGCACGCCGCCATGCAGGGCCAGGCCGGCATAGGGCGCCATCAGCACGCCCAGCCAGCCCAGCAGCGCGGCGCAAACGCCCCAGACGAGCGGCTGCCGCCCGGGCAGGCCACGCGCGAACGACAGGCCCCAATGGATGCCGCCGAGAAAGGCAATGACCAGGCCGGCATAGGCCGACATGGCCAGGCTGACAAAGGCGTGCTGGTCGAGATCGCGGTCACCGATCAGCCAGATCAGCAGGCCGCCGAGCACGAAAGGGATGAGGCCCGCGTAGCCGAGGCGATGAGCCAGCTCGCGATGTTCGGCGCTCATCGGCATCAGGACTTCCTGGCCGGTGCGGCCAGGGCCTGCAGGCGCTTCTCGAGTTCGACTGCACCCACGGCGCCCGGGATACGGTTGCCGTCTTCCAGCAGGATGGCCGGCGTGCCATTGACGTGGATCTTGCGCGACAGGGCCAGGTTGCGCTCGATGGCCGAGTCGTCGCACGTCGCTCCGGGCTTGGGCGGCTGCTCGCCCTTGAGCATCCAGCCCAGCCAGGCGCCCGAACGGTCCTTGGCACACCAGATCGCGCGCGTCTTCTCCGGCGAATCGCCGCCCAGGATGGGCAGCAGGAAGGTGTAGACCGTCACGTCCTTGAGTTCTTGCAGCGAAACCTCGAAACGCTTGCAGAAGCCGCAATTGGGATCGGCGAAGACGGCGATGCGGCGCTTGCCGGTGCCGTTCTTCCACACCACCGCGTCCTTGAAAGGGAGCGTCGCGAAATCGATGCGGTTGAGCTGGTTGACCCGTTCCTCGGTCAGGTTCTTCTTGCCCTTGAGGTCGATGAGTTCGCCTTCCAGGAGGAAGCTGCCGGTGGGATCGGTGTAGCGGACTTCGTTGCCGATGACGACTTCCCACAGCCCCGGCATGGGCGACGGCCGCACCGCATCGATCTTGGGCGCGTTGGGCATGCGCTCGGCCAGGATCTTGCGAATGCTGGCCTCGTCGTCCTTGGGCACGCTGGCCTTGGGCGCGACCCGGGCTTTGGGGGCTAAGGGCTCGTCGGCCAAGGCAGGCAGGCAGGCGGCGATGAGCAAGATGCCGGGCAGGAAGCGAACTAGGGAAGACAACACGATGCGCGGCGAACCAGTGAGAGGTTAAAGCCCGAGGGCACGCTGGGTCAGCCAGCGCTTGACGGGGGTAAGTTGATTGAGTGCGTCCAGGCCGCGGTTGCGCAGGCCGTGCGCGGCCGGCGAACCGTGGGCGAACAGGCGCTGCAGCACGTCGGTCAGCTCGCCCATGGCCAAGGTGGGCGCCAGGCGCTCACGGGCATAGCGGCGCAGCAGGCGCTCGTCACCAAGTGGCCGCCAGGGTTCGCGTTCGGCCAGCACTCGAGCCAACGCGGCGACGTCACCGAAGCCGAGGTTGAGCCCCTGGCCGGCCAGCGGATGGACGACGTGAGCCGCATCACCCAGCAGGACCCAGCCGGGGCCGCTGACCGCGTTGGCTCGGGCCAGCGCAAGGGGCCAGCTGGAGCGCTCGCTGCCGAGCTTGAGTTCGCCGGCCGCGCTACCCGTGGCGGCGTTCAGCTCGCGTTCGAAGTCTTGCGCCGACAGGGCTTGCAGGTGCTCGGCCCTCGACTCGGCGCAGGACCAGACCAGGCCATAGGACGCTCCGGGTGTCGGCTTCTCGAAGGGCAGCAGGGCCAACACCTCGCCACCGGGCTGGAACCATTGACGCGCAACGCCCTGATGCGGGCGATCCGCACTCAGCCGCGCAGCGAGCGCCCGATGCCCGTAGGCGCGCGGCTTGAACTCGACGCCCAGCGCCGCGCGCGCAGCCGATTCACGGCCCTCGCAGAGCGCCGTCAGCGCGGCGGGCGTGGTGTCGGCGACGTTGTGAACATGCGGCGAGAAGCGCAGTGCCGTGGCCAGTTGGGCGTCCAGCGCGCCGGCATCGACGATGACCGCCAGCTCGCGCAGGCCCTGCTGCCAGGCCGAGAAGCTCAGCCGCCCGGCGGCCTGGCCATCGGCCGCGTCGCCACAGACGATCATGTCGTAGACGGGGCTGACCGCATCTGCGGCCAAGCTGTCCCAGACCTTCAGCTCCGTCAGCAACGCCACCGAGGCGGCGTTCAGCGCATAAGTCCGCACATCGTCCACTCGCGGCGTCTCGGGCGCGCCGGTCAGCCCAACGCTGAGGCCCTGGACGGCCAGACTGAGCGCCAGGCTGCTGCCCACCGCGCCCCGCCCACGCACCAACACGTCCACACTTTGCACCACGCTTTGCATGCGGCGATTGTAGGCAGGGGGTATGACCGGATCGTGCTTGTGGTCCCGCTCACAGGTGCACCGCGCCGGCCGACTAAAATCGCCCGCTTTGGCGCCGGCATCGGCCGGCTGCCTGTCCCCAACGGAAGCCTTGCCATGAGCCTCAAATGCGGCATCGTGGGTCTGCCTAATGTCGGCAAGTCCACGCTTTTCAACGCCCTGACCAAAGCCGGCATCGCCGCCGAGAACTATCCGTTCTGCACCATCGAGCCCAATGTCGGCATCGTCGAGCTGCCCGACCCGCGCCTCGCGGCGCTGGCCGAGATCGTCAGCCCGGAACGCGTGCTGCCGGCCGTGGTCGAGTTCGTCGACATCGCCGGGCTGGTGGCGGGCGCCAGCAAGGGCGAAGGCCTGGGCAACAAGTTCCTGTCGCACATCCGCGAGACCGACGCCATCGTCAATGTCGTCCGCTGCTTCGAGGACCCGAACGTCATCCACGTCAACGGCCGCATCGACCCGATCTCCGACATCGAGGTGATCCAGACCGAGCTCTGCCTGGCCGATCTGGGCACTGTGGACAAGAGCCTGCACCGCTACAACAAGGTGGCACGCGCTGGCGACAAGGAGGCGATCGCTCTGGTCAAGGTGCTGGAGAAGTGCGAAGCGGCGTTGAACGAAGCGAAGCCCGTACGCTCCATCGACTTCAGCAAGGAAGAGCTCTTCATCCTGAAGCCGCTGTGCCTTATCACCGCCAAGCCTGCGATGTTCGTCGGTAACGTGTCAGAGGACGGCTTCGAGAACAACCCCTTTCTGGACCGCCTGCGCGAGTACGCCGCCAGYCAGAACGCGCCCGTCGTCGCCATCTGCGCCAAGACCGAAGCCGAGCTGGCCGACATGGCCGACGAAGACCGTGCGCTGTTCCTGGCCGAGATGGGCCAGGACGAGCCCGGCCTGAACCGCCTGATCCGCGCTGCCTTCAAGCTGCTGGGCCTGCAGACCTACTTCACCGCCGGCGTGAAGGAAGTACGCGCCTGGACCATCCACGTCGGCGACACCGGCCCGCAGGCCGCCGGCGTCATCCACACCGACTTCGAGAAGGGCTACATCCGCGCTCAGACCATCGCCTACGACGACTTCATCAAGCACCGAGGCGAGCAGGGCGCCAAGGACGCTGGCAAGATGCGCGCAGAAGGCAAGGAATACGTCGTCAAGGATGGCGACGTGCTGCATTTCCTGTTCAACGTCTGAGTGACTTCCAGCGGAGCTGTCCGGCCGCGCTCGAAACCCGCTTCGGTGGGTTGTTCACCGCGGAGTGGCCATATTTTTGCCGGCACTGAGCTCTAGCGTTGGTCGTATTGACGCGTGCAACTTGCTCTTCATCAGCACCTGCAAGGAGACGCAATGACAAAACCGCGACATCTGCTCATGGCAATGCCACCGGCCGCCGTATGCGACTCGTTGTTGGACATGCTGGCTCGTACGGGGCTCTACACGCGGTTGGGCAGTGCAATGTTTGATCCAGCGAACTGGCATCAATCGCTGTCCGATCGCTTTTGGAACGGTAGAGACAGCGAAGAGCGGCTATTGCGCGCCGGCGACCTGCTGTCGGCACACGCGGTGAGGATGCGCTTCAATCGAATCGTCGGCGCAGCTCAAGAAGGTCCCATTCACTGGGCTGTCAGGACGTCCGGAACGCCAGCTGGTTTTGTCGAACTGCTGAAGGCCGTGCGAGTCGCGCTGGAAAAAGTAGGCATCGTTGACAACTCCAATAACACCAGCCATCTCACGATCAGCTACAACGCGCCAGCACCACTTGCAGCAATTCCGATCGAGCCGGCTATTGAGTGGCTGATCGATAGAGTATTGCTGGTGGAAGGCCTTTTCGACGGTACCAAATACCGTTATCGAGTAGTAAAGGGCTGGGACCTGCTTCCTGAAAGGCAACTAAGCCTATTCGAATAGCGGCGGCAAAGGTGCTATAGGAATCCTGGGATACTATTTTTCAGCCCTAAAAGCAAAACCCCCACTAGCTTTCGCTAGTGGGGGTTGGCTTTAATAACTAGCCTGACGATGACCTACTTTCACACGGGAATCCGCACTATCATCGGCGCTGACTCGTTTCACTGTCCTGTTCGGGATGGGAAGGAGTGGGACCAAGTCGCTATGGTCGTCAGGCTTGACTGGTTGGTCTGTTGACGAGGTCAACAA
>NZ_JBGCUM010000060.1:0-28501 GCF_054177665.1 Roseateles sp. P5_E8
TTGTTGCGCTTGACCGAGATGGCGGCCTCGATGCCCTTGCGGATGCCGGTGACGGTCACCGTTTCCAGCTGCTGGGGCGCAACGGCTTCCTGCGCGGTCGCGCCGGAAGCGGCGATCAGCAGCGCGCAGCCGATGGCCACCGGGCTGATGCGGAAGGACACGGCGGCAACCGAACCGTGCTTGTTTTTGCTCTGGGTCATGAATGTCTCCTCTGGAATTGGAAAGCGGCTTGGCCCGCAAGGGCGCCGGGGCGGCGGCGCACAACTTTTGGGCGAGAACCCAACGTCTCGTCCTAGTTTGTATCAAAACTAGATTTTCAACCGCACCTACGTAAACCCTAGACGTTGCGAAGAAACGACCTGATTTCTAGGTAATACCGGGGGTAAACCAGTATGGAACCGTCAATTCGACACCAGCTCGACTCCATATAAACCCAAACAAGACGTTGATTTGTAGCGCAACTACACCAAGACGAGACAGCGCTAAACAGCCCGAAATGAGGCGCAAGCGACCCGCCATGCACCAAGCACGCAGGGCTGCGCCGCCCGGGCGCACGCGGCGCCAGCGGTCAGGCCGAAAAATGAGGGGGCGCCACGCCGGGCGGCGGCATGGCGGCTGAAGCCTGGGCCGGCGAGCGAAGCCCGCTGCGCCTCAGGCTGCGTCGGTCAGGCGTCGGCCTGTTCCAGCGCCAGCGAGGCGCCGGAGAGGGCTGCCAGCGTGTCAGTGATGAGGGCGGTGGGGATGCCCGTCAGGAAGGACTGGAAGCGGCCCTTGGCCTCGAAGCGGGCGCGGAACTCGGACTGGAAGAAGCGCTCGCCCAGGCGCGGCACGATGCCGCCACCGATGAAGACGCCGCCGCGCGAGCCCAGCGTCAGCGCGACGTTGCCGGCAAAGCCGCCGAGCATGGCGCAGAACAGATCCAGCGTGCGCGAGCAGGCGGCGGACTCGCCGGCAAGGCCGCGAGCGACGATCTGCTCCGTCGTCAGCGCGCTGACGTCTTCACTGCCGCCCAGCGCTGCCGCCACCGCTCGGCACAGCACCGGCAGGCCGATGCCCGACAGGAAGCGCTCGGCCGAGACATGCGGGAACTCACGGCGTGCATGGCTCAGCACGGCGCTCTCGAAGTCGTCATGCGGCGACAGCGTGACATGGCCGCCCTCCCCCGGCAGCGCCAGCCAGCGGCCCGGCGCACGCACCACGCCGCCCACGCCCAGGCCGGTGCCCGGGCCGATGACGGCCAGCACGGTGCCGGTGGGCACGCTGTCGGCAGCCGGTGGCGACTCGCCCCAGGCGCGCAGTTGGTGGCCCTTCAGGCGCGGCAGCGACAAGGCCTGCGCCTCGAAGTCGTTCAGGCACAGCAGCGTCTGAAGGCCCAGTTCCTGCTGCGTGCCGGCGCGGGAGAAGCTCCATGCGCCGTTGGTCAGCTCGATGTGGTCGCCGTCCAGCGCCGTGGCCAGCGCGAAGGCCGCGCTCTGCGGCTTGGTCGCGCCGGGCGCCTGGCCTTGCAGGTAGGCGCGCACGGCGGCGGCCGGGCCGGCGTTGCCCGCCACGGACAGCACTCGCACGTCCTCCACGGCTGCGCCGGGGCCGGCCACCGTGCCGAAGCGGGCATTGGTGCCACCGACATCGGCCACCAACCAGGGATAGGGGGCACTCATGCCCACGCTCCGACGGTCACTGCGGGGAAATTCATGTTCGAGGGGAAGGCTTTGGCAGACACAGGGCTGGAGGGTGGAATTTGGGCGGGGCGGACGGTAGCAAAACTACACCAATTTCACAATACAAGCTCACCCGGGAATCGACCCATGCGTATGGCAAACGCTTTCACCATTCCCCATCCAGGCCTTCTTCCTGGGGAAAATCAGCGCCGCGGGCCCTGTAGTGAAGCTACAGCCAAGGCACCGCCTGAGCTCACATCGCGGCCTGCTGAATAATCGGCCAGTCCCCTCCCCCAGGCCCCACCGCACCCATGCCCCGTTTCGACAGCCCCCGACTGCTTGCCGATATCGGCGGCACCTACGCCCGTTTCGCGCTGGAAACCGGCCCCGGCGAGTTCACGCAGATCGCCTCGCTGCGCTGCGCCGACCACGCCGACTTCCATGCCGCCGTGCGTGCCTACCTGGCCGGCCTCAACTCGCAGGAGGGCGGCGCGCCGCAGATCGCCCATGCGGCCATCGCCATCGCCAACCCGGTGGAGGGCGACCGGGTGCGCATGACCAACTACCACTGGCAGTTCTCCATCGACGAGATGCGCCAGCGCCTGGGGCTGGACACCCTGGTCGTCGTCAACGACTTCACCGCGCTGGCCATGGCCCTGCCCCGGCTGGCCGAGGTGGACGTGCACCAGGTCGGCGGTGGCCAGGCGCGCCGTCCCAGCGTCATCGGCCTGCTGGGCGCGGGCACGGGCCTGGGCGTGTCCGGGCTGATTCCAGCCGGCGAAGGCTGGATCGCGCTGGGCACTGAAGGCGGCCACGTCAACTTCGGTCCGCGCGACGAGCGCGAGATGGACATCCTGAAGTTCGCCTGGAAGACGCTGGATCACGTCTCCTACGAACGCCTGATCTCCGGCCCCGGTCTGGAGCTGATCTACCGCGCGCTGGCCGACCGCAACGGCGCCACCGTCGAGCCGCTGCTGGCCCCGGTTATCACGCAGCGCGCGCTGGAGGACGGTGATGCGCTGTGCCTGGAGACGCTGGAGGTCTTCTGCGGCCTGCTGGGCACCTGCGCCGCCAACCTGGCCGTGACGCTGGGCTCGCTGGGCGGCATCTACATCGGCGGCGGCATCGTGCCGCGCCTGGGTGAGTATTTCGACCGCAGCCCCTTTCGCGAACGCTTCGAGGACAAGGGGCGCTTCCGCGAGTACGTGTCGGCCATCCCGACCTTCGTCATCACCGCCGAGCACGCCACCTTCAAGGGCGCCTCGGCCATTCTTGAAAACCAGCTGCGCAATCTGCAGGCCTCGCCCGGCTCGGCCATCCTGGGCCAGATCCGCCGCGCGCGCAGCGAGCTGTCGCCCGCCGAGCTGCGCGTGGCCGACCTCGTGCTGGCCCAGCCGCGCTCCGTGCTGAACGACCCCATCGCCGAGATCGCCCGCGCCGCCGGCGTCAGCCAGCCCACCGTCATCCGCTTCTGCCGTTCGCTGGGCTGCGAGGGCCTGTCGGACTTCAAGCTGCGCCTGGCCTCGGGCCTGACGGGCACGGTGCCTGTGACGCACACGCAGGTCAACACCAACGACTCCATGCTGGAGCTGGGCGCCAAGGTGCTGGGCAACACGGCCAGCGCCATCCTGCAGGTGCGCAGCCACCTCAACCGCGACACCATCGACCGCGCCACCGAGATGCTGCTTGCCGCCCATCGCATCGAGTTCTTCGCGCTCGGCCACTACAGCGTCGTGGCGCAGGACGCGCAGTTCAAGTTCCTGCGCTTCGGCATGCCCTGCGGCGCCTACACCGACCCGCGCCTGCAGCTGCTGGCGGCCGACGTGCTGCGCGAGGGCGATGTGGCCGTGGTCATCAGCAGTGGCGGGCGCCTGCCAGAGCTGCTGGCCGTGGTCGAGAAGGCGCAGGAGCGCGGTGCCAAGGTCGTGGCCATCACGGCCAGCCAGAGCCCGCTGGCCAAGAAGGCCGACGTGACGCTGATCGTCGACCACGTCGAGGACATCGCCACTCACCTGCCCATGATCAGCCGCATCCTGCACCTGCTGGTCATCGACATCCTGGCCGTGGGCGTGGCGATGCGCCGCAACCCGGAGAGCATTGCTGCGCTGTCCGGCGGCGAGGACGACGTCGCCAAACCGGCGCGCGGCGCGGCGACACCGGGCGTCAGTACGGCCTCACCGCTGTCGCGGCTGACGTCGCACAGCCGCTGACCGAACGGGTCAGGCAAGCCCTGGCCCCACGTGACTTTCGCCTTGCAATTTCCTGCGCACGACGATGCGCTGTCGCCCGGCCTGCCGCCGCACGACTGATACGCTAGCTCCCCATGCCGGGGCACAGACCCCGAGTCATCTGGGAGGGACATTGAAAGCATTCCTGAAACGCTGGCGCGTGCGCCTGACCGTCATCGCCGTGATCGTGGCCGGCATCGCCTGGTGGGCCACGCGCAAGCCGCCGCCCCCGCCCCCGCCGCCCACCGGCGTCGTCGCGCTGGCCGACATCACGCAGGCCGTGCAGGCCGCCGGCGTGCTGCAGGCCAAGACCAAGGTCGACGTGGGCGCCCAGGTCAGCGGGCAGATCCAGACGCTGCATGTGCAGCTTGGCCAGCAGGTCAAGAAGGGCGAACTGCTCGTCAGCCTGGACCCTGAACTGGCGCGCAGCGACGTCGCCCAGGCCGAGGCCGCACTGGCCCAGGCCCGCGCGCAGTTGGACAGCAGCAAGGTCGACGCCGAGGCTTCACGCCGTGAGGTTGCGCGCCAACGCCGGCTGCTCAGCGGCCAGGCCACCGCGGCCATCGAGGCCGAGCGGGCCGAGACCGACCTCGCCAAGATCGAGGCCGCGCTGCGCGGCCAGGCCGCCACCGTCGCGCGCTTCGAGGCCGACCTCGACAACCGCAAGCTGCGCCAGTCCTACACCCGCATCACGGCGCCCATGGACGGCACCGTCGTCAACCTGCCGGTGCAGGCCGGCCAGACCGTCATCGCCATTCAGGTCACGCCGGTCATGCTGACGCTGGCCGACCTGGACACCATCACCGTGCGCGCCAAGGTGCCCGAGGCCGACATCCAGTCCATCAAGATCGGCCAGACGGCGCGCTTCTCGACGCTGTCCGGCGAGGGCAAGCGCTACGAGGGCAAGTTGCGCGTCATTCAGCCCGTGCCGGAACGCGCGGGCAATGCGGTGTTCTACAACGTGCTGTTCGACGTCGACAACCGCGACCGCGCGCTGTTCAGCGACATGACGGTGCAGGTGGACATCGAGACGGGCACGGTCAAGCAGGTGCCGGCCATGCCCATCGTCGCCCTGGGCGAGCGCGACAAGGACGGGCGCTTCACCGTGCAGGTGCTGGATGCTGCGAACAAGCAGGTGCCGAGGCAGGTGAAGGTGGGCTTGCAGGACGGCGCTCGTGTGCAGGTTCTGGACGGCGTGAAGGCGGGCGAGAAGGTGCTGTTGGCACCGCCGAGTGCGGCGGATGCGGCGGCGAGCGCGGCGAGCAGCTGACATGGCTCGCTTCGCTTCGATGGGCGGTGGGTTGATGCCTATGCCCAGCCGGGATTTCGTCCCGGCGGCCGACTCACTTTTTGCGCCGCCAAAAAGTAAGCAAAAAGCTCTCCCCTGCGAAACCGGCCCTGCGGGCTGCCCTGCGATGCTCGAAGCCCAGGGCTCGCGCAGAACTCACTTCGCTACGCTGCGTTCAGACAACCGCGCGAAGTCAGCTGTCGAAGCGCGCTTCGCGCGCGCCCTGGGCTTCTGCGCTTCTCGGCGGTTTAGAAGGGGAGGCTCCCAAGCAGCCAACAGCCGAAAGCCAAGCCCGGAGTTCGGGTGGCGGATGTATTTCTGCATGCCCCCTTTTAGCCCCGCCGAGCAGCGGAAGGCCTTGAGGGCGTGCGCGCAGCGCACTTCAAGAACTGACTCCGCGCGGCTGTTTGACCGCAGCGTAGCGAAGGGAGTTCCGCGCGGGCCCTCAAGGACTGAGCAGCGCAGGGCACCCCGAAGGGGCGGGGCGGTCAGGGGGGAGCTTTTTGCTTACTTTTTGGCGGCCCAAAAAGTGAGTCGGCCGCCGGGACGAAATCCCGGCATGGGCCTCACCACAAACACCACCGCAACGGAGGCAATCCAATGCCTCTGATCGAACTCAACAACGTCGCCCGCCACTACCAGCTGGGCGAGATCGACGTGCCCGCGCTGGACGGCGTCAGCCTGTCCATCGAGGCCGGCGAATTCGTCGCCATCATGGGTCAGTCGGGCTCGGGCAAGAGCACGCTGATGAACGTGCTGGGCTGCCTGGACAACCCCACCAGCGGCCGCTTCCTCATCGGCGGCACCGACGCCGGCACGCTGGGTCCCGACGAGCTGGCCGCGCTGCGCCGCGAGCGCTTCGGCTTCATCTTCCAGCGCTACCACCTGCTGCCCCACCTGGACGCCCGCGCCAACGCCGCGCTACCGGCCGTCTACGCCGGCGTGGGGCTCAACGCACGCGGCGAACGCGCCCGCGCGCTGCTGGAGCGCCTGGGCCTGGGCGACCGCCTGCATCACCGCCCTAACGAGCTGTCCGGTGGCCAGCAGCAGCGCGTGTCCATCGCGCGGGCGCTGATGAACGGCGGCCAGATCATCCTGGCCGACGAGCCCACCGGCGCGCTGGACTCGGCCTCGGGCGCCGAGATGCTGCGGCTGCTCAAGGAGCTGAACGAGCGCGGCCACACCATCATCCTCGTCACGCACGATGCCGCCGTGGCCGCGCATGCGCGCCGCGTCATCGAGCTGAAGGACGGCAAGGTCGTGGCCGACAACGGCACGCCCGCCGGCCATGTGCCGCCCGCCGAGCTGCCCAGCGACGCACCGCCAGTGAAGCAGAGTGCCTGGCCGGGCCGCTGGATCGTGCAATGGCGCGAGGCGGTCGCCACGGCGCTGCTGGCGCTGCGCAGCAACCGGCTGCGCACGGCGCTGTCCATGCTGGGCATCAGCATCGGCATCGCCTCGGTGGTGAGCATCGTCGCGCTGACGACTGCGGCGCGGGACTCCATCGAGAGCAATGTCGCCAGCATGATGTCCGGCCGCATCCCGGTCTGGGCCGGCAACCCCTCGTTGCCGCCAGGTGTGCAGGCCAAACCTTTCCGGCCCAACGAGATCGATTCGCTGCGCGCGCTGGACGGCGTGCGCGGCATCACGCTGAACCGGCAGATGCAGCTGACGGCCCACCACCGCTCACGCGACGCGACCATGCAGGCCGTGGCCGCCGATGCCAACACGCTGAAGGGCCGCAAGCTCAAGCTCGTGCAAGGGCGCTACTTCGGAGCTATGGACTTCGAGGCCCACAGCCAGGTGCTGGTGCTGGACGAAAAGGCGCGCGACGCGCTGTTCAAGAAGGGCGAGTCGCCGATTGGCCAGGTGGTGTTGCTGCAACTTGGCGGCGGCCCGCCTGTGAATCAGTGGGTGCCGCCCTCGGCCGCCCTGCCCTTCACCGTCATCGGCATCGCCGCTGCGGACGGCGGCGCGATCAGCTTCAGTGGCGGCATGAGCCAGCTCTACCTGCCCAACACCACGTTCGGGCGCAAGCTGGAAGCCCGCGCCGAGGTCTGGAGCTTCGACGTGCAGCTGGACACCAGCGTGCCGCCGCAACAGGTGCGCGAGCACGTCATCTACCGGCTGAAGGCTATGCACGGCCGAGAGGACTTCAGCAGCTTCAACGCCGAAGAGGAGTTCCGCAAGTTCCAGAGCATCACCAGTGCGATGGCCGCCGTGTTCGCCGGCGTGGGCGCCATCTCGCTGCTGGTGGGCGGCGTGGGCGTCATGAACATCATGCTGGTGTCGGTGTCCGAGCGCACCCGCGAAATCGGCATCCGCATGGCCGTGGGCGCACGCCAGGGCGACGTGCGCTTGCAGTTCCTCATCGAGGCCGTCGTCCTGTGCTGCCTGGGCGGGCTGGTGGGCGTGGGCTTGAGCTGGCTCGCCGCTCAAGGGCTTAACGCGGTGCAGAAGCAGGTCGTGGTGGTGGTCAGCTGGGCCGCCTTGGGTGTGGCCTTTGCTGTGTCCAGCCTGGTGGGGCTGATATTCGGCACGCTGCCCGCGCGACGCGCTGCGGCGCTGAGCCCCGTGGACGCCTTGGCGCGAGAGTGAACAACATGAAAACAAGACTGACCTCGATGGCCCTGGCCGCTGCCATGCTGCTGGCCGGGTGCGCCCATGGCCCCGTGAACAAGGCGCCGGAAGTCGCCCTGCCCACCGCCTGGAGCCAGGCCGGCGGCGACGCCACACCCGACTGGGCTGGCCTGCTCGACCCGACGCTGGCCAGGCTGCAGGCCCGCGCGCTGGACGCCAACCGCGACATCGCGCTGGCCGCCCAGCGCTGGAAACGCGCGCAGTTGCTGGCCGACCAGAGCGCGCTGCGCTGGACGCCCAGCGCCGGCATGTCCACCAGCGCCAGCCGGCCGCTGGAGACCCAGAGCACGACGCGCAATGTCGACGTCGGCGGGGTCACCATTCCGGTCACCTCCTCCACCGGCGTGAGCCGCAGCTACGGCGCCAACGTCGGCGTGGGCTACGAGCTGGACCTGTGGGACCGCCTGGCGCAGACGCAGGCCGCCCAGCGCGCCAATGCGGAGGCCGCGCGCACCGACATCGCCGCCGCCCGCCTGCTCATCCGCAGCCAGGTGGCCGAGGCCTACTGGACGCTGGCCTCGCTGCGCGCCCGCCAGCCCTTGGCCGAGACCCAGCTCGCGCTGACCCGCGAGACGCTGGAGCTGACCCGCGCCCGCGTCCGCGAGGGCAAGCTGTTGCCCATCGAACTCGACAAGATCGCCGCCACCGTGCAGGCCGCCGAGAACCGCTTGGCCGACCTGGCCGCCGACACCCTGCTGCAGCGCCAGCGCCTGGCACTGCTGCTGGACGAGCCCCTGCCCGGCCCGTCGCCCGACGCGGCCTTGCCCGCCAACGAGCCACCGCAATGGCGCCTGRCCGAGCCCGCCGACGTGCTGGCCCGCCGCCCCGACGTGCAGAGCGCCCGCCTGGGTGTGGACGCCGCGCTGGCCCGGCTGCGCGCCAGCGAGGCCGAGCGCTACCCACGCCTGAGCTTCTCCGGCAACATCGGCACGGGCGGCTCGCATGCCAGCGACTGGCTGTCACAGCCGCTGGCCTCGTTGGGCGCCAACCTTGTCGTGCCCATGATCGACTGGAAGCGCCTGGCCTTGTCGCGTGACGGCGCCCGCACCGAGCTGGACACCGCCGCACTGACGCTGCGCGACACGCTCAACAAGGCGCTGGCCGACATCGAGACCCAGCGCATCGAGGCCGAACGCCTGGCCCAGCAGCTCGCCGCCAACAACGGCCGGTTGCGCGAGGCGGTTGAAAACGAGCGCCTGGCCACGCTGCGCTACGAGGCCGGCGCGATAGCCCGCGCCGACTGGCTGCAGGCCCGCAGCGCCCGCCTGGACGCGGAGCAGAACCGCATCCAGCTGCGCGCCCAGCAGTGGGTGCGGCAGGCGGCGTTGTTCAAGTCGCTGGGTGGTGCGTGACTGAGCGCTTGAAGGTCCTGTTCATCTGTAGCAGGAACCAGTGGCGCAGTCCCACCGCCGAGCAGGTCTTCCGCCGCCACCCCGCTCTCGCGGTCCGCTCGGCCGGCACCAGCGCCAGCGCGCGCAAGCAGGTCACCCATGTCGACCTGGCCTGGGCCGACGTCATCATCGTCATGGAAAGCAAGCACAAGTCCCGCCTGCTGGCCGAGCACGCACGCACGCTCACGGGCAAAGCGCTGCATGTGCTGGACATTCCCGACGACTACCGCTTCATGGACCCCGAGCTGGTGGAACTGCTGGAGGCCGCCGTGCCGCCGCTGCTTGGTTTAGGCTGACGGCATGCACTTGAACTTCGACCCGCGCCGCCGCGCGCTGCTGACTGCGCTTGCAGGCGCCGCTGTCACGCCCCCCATCGTCGCTGCGCCCTCGCCGCCCGTTCACGGTTTCAAGATCGTGCGCAGCTACCCGCACGACCCCGGCGCCTTCACGCAAGGCCTGTTCTTCCACGACGGATTCCTGTTCGAAGGCACCGGCCTGCGCGGGCGCTCCAGCATCCGCAAGGTGGAGATCGAGACCGGCCGTGTCGTGCAGGCCGTGGAGCTGCCGCCCGAGGTGTTCGGCGAAGGCATCACGCAGTGGGGCGACCGGATCATCGGCATCACCTGGCAGGAGGGCACGGCCTTCGTGGTGGACCTCAAGACCTTCAAGCTCTGGCGCAAGTTCAGCTACGCCGGCGAGGGCTGGGGCATCACGCACAACGACAAAGAGCTGGTCATGAGCGACGGCACGGCCGAGCTGCGCTTCCTGGACCCGCTCACCTTCAAGGAACTGCGCCGCGTGCGCGTCACGGCCGGCGGGCGGCCGGTGGACCAGCTCAACGAGCTGGAATGGGTGAACGGCCAGGTGTTCGCCAACATCTGGCAGACGGACCGCATCGCGCGCATCGACCCCTCAACCGGCCATGTGGTGGGCTGGATCGACCTCACCGGCCTGCTGCCCGCCAGCCAGCGCACCGGCAACGATGACGTGCTCAACGGCATTGCCTACGACGCAGCGAAGAAGCGCCTGTTCGTCACCGGCAAGCTGTGGCCGCGGCTGTTCGAGATCCAGCTGACCGGGCCACGCTGACGCGCCTGGCGCCCCGCCGGGGCACGGCCTCCGCCGCTCAATCAGACGACCAGCAAACCGCTGGGCTGAACAAGCGCACACCTTGGCAGCCGGAGGCGTCTAGTCCTGCACGGTTACGAGCTTCAAGACAGCGTGCCGGGTGGGATTCGGCCTGTGCGGCCAATGAAAATTGTTTTCATGACGGTCCTGCGCCCGTCGTGTAGCAAAAAACATTCTTCGAAGGCCCTCATGTTTTCACGCAACGCGTCTGTCGCACGACGACTCATCGTCGGCTTTGGTGCCATCACCCTCCTGATCGTGGTCTTCTCGGCAACCGCGGCCTGGCTGCTGCGGGACATCCGCGGTTCGGTGCTCCAGGTCGTCGACGACCGGTATCCCAAGGTCGACATCGCACGCGACGTCTTCGACGGCGTGAATGTGCAGTCCGTCATGCTGCGCAACGCGATCATCGCGACCGGCCTGAACAAGTCCGGAGACGCCACCCAATTCCTGGCCACGATGGAAAAGGCTGTCGTGGAGAACACCGAGCGGATGAAGACGCTCGAAGCCATGATCAACACGCCCAAGGGGCAGGAACTGCTCAAGGGCATGGTCGACACGCGCGCCGAATACGGCAAGGCCCGCAACGAGGCCCTGCGCCTCTTGCGCGAGGGCATGGGCGGGCAGGCCAGCGAGTTGGCGCTGGGCGAGCTCCGCGCGAAGCAGAACCTGTTCTTCGCCGCGATCACGCAGATGGTCGATTTCCAGCAGGACCTGATGCGCAAGAGCGGAGACACCGCCAAGGAGCAGGCCACCACGGCCATCACCATCACCGTCTGTCTCGCCCTGGGCGTACTCGCCCTCGCGATCACCATGACCTGGCTGATCACCCGCTCGGTGCTCGGTGAACTGGGCGGGGAACTGTCCAGTGCACGCGAAGCCGCGCAGCGCATCGCGCAGGGCGATCTGTCCCAGTCGCTGCATGTTCGGGAAGGCGATGCCCACTCGCTGTTCGCCGCACTGCAGGCCATGCAGCACTCGCTGGCGGAGACGGTCGCCAATGTCCGCCAAGGCAGTGAGTCGGTCGCCACGGCCTCGGCCCAGATCGCCCAAGGCAATCAAGACCTGTCCAGCCGCACCGAGGAGCAAGCCAGCGCGCTGGAAGAGACGGCGGCCACGATGGAAGAGCTCGGCAGCACCGTCCGCAACAACGCCGACAACGCCCGGCAGGCCGACCAGTTGGCCCAGGCCGCAGCCGGCATCGCGTCCAAGGGCGGCGAGGTCGTCGGCCAGGTGGTGTCGACCATGCAGGGCATCAACGACTCCAGCCGCAAGATCGGCGACATCATCGGTGTCATCGACGGCATCGCCTTCCAGACCAACATCCTGGCCTTGAATGCGGCCGTGGAGGCCGCCCGCGCCGGCGAGCAGGGCCGCGGCTTCGCCGTGGTGGCCGGCGAGGTGCGCAGCCTGGCGCAACGCAGCGCCGAGGCCGCCAAGGAAATCAAGGGCCTGATCGCTCGCAACGTCGAGCAGGTCGAGCAAGGCACCGCGCTGGTGGACCGCGCCGGCAAAACCATGGGCGAGATCGTCGGTTCGATCAAGCGGGTCAGCGACATCGTCGGCGAGATCAGCTCGGCCACGACGGAGCAGAGCAGCGGCATCCACCAGGTGGGCGAAGCCGTGGGCCAGATGGACCGGGTCACGCAGCAGAACGCCGCGCTCGTCGAAGAAAGTGCCGCAGCCGCAGAGAGCCTGCAAACCCAGGCCCAGAGACTCGTTCAGGCCGTGGCGGTGTTCAAGCTGGCGAGCAGGGGCGGCCAGGCGACGGCGCGGGTCTCGCGCAGCGCTGTGACCAAGCCAGCCATCGCGCACAAGGCCTCACGCCCGGCGCCTGCTGCCCAACCCCGCCAGGCGGCGATGCCCGCGAGCCAACCCAAGCCCGCCGCGCCGGTGGTGCGTGAGGCCAAGGTGGAGAGCGAAGAGTGGGCTGAGTTCTAAAAGGGTGATCAGGCGTCAGCCTGACCTCAGCGAAGCCGGCCCAGCGCCGGCTTTTTTGCGCCTCAGCGGCAGACCTCGGCGCCCTGGTCGAAGACGATCTCCCAGCCGCCCGCCGGTTTGCGCCGCCAGACCGACTGAAAGCGCGCGAACACCTTGCCGTCGGGGCTGGTGACCGGCCCGCTGCTCTGCGCCAGGTCGCCGCTGGGTAGCACGAGCACGAGGTCGGGCGCCCAGGCGAAAGGCGGCGTCGGTCCGTCGAAGAACTTGGCCCAGCCGGCCATCACCGCCTCGGGGCCATGCTGCGGCGTCTTGCCGTTCAGCCAGATCGTGTCCGGTGCCAGGAAGCGGCGAAAGGCCGCCAGGTCGCGGTCGGCCAGGGTCTTGGCGAAGGCCGTCTCGGTGGCCGTGACCTCGGCCACGCGCTTTGCGATCTCGGCTGCACCGGGCCAGGCCTGGGCGCTGGCCAGGCCCGCTGCGGCGGGCAGCGTGGCGGCGGCGAGCAGGGCATTGCGGCGAGTGGTCATCGGTCTCTCCTCGGATGGGTGCCGGAGCATGCCTCGCGACGCACCGCGTGACTCAAGTCATCCGCTGGATGGCCGGTCCTCGTCGAACTGCTCGGCGCCCGCGACCAGCCGCAGCCACGGCTCGCGGCGCTTGACCCACAGCTCATAGCTCGGCACCAGCGGCGTGGGCGCCTGCGACAGCAGGCCCAGCTTGATCTCCGCCTCTCGCTCATCGACAGAGAACAGCCGCGACCCACAGCCCGGGCAGAAGTGCCGGCCCTGGAACTCAGCCGTCTCGCCCGTGCGCTCAAACTGCGGCGTGGGCCAGATGCCGTAAAAGGTGAAGGCCGAGCCGCTTTCCTTGCGGCAGTCCATGCAGTGGCAGATGCCCACGCGCAGGGGCTCGCCGCGAACGGCCAGTTGCACGCGCCCGCAAAGGCATTGGCCCCGCAAGACTGCCATGGCCATCATGGCGTCAGAACGCCGCAATGCCCGTGATCGCCCGGCCCAGGATCAGCGCGTGGATGTCGTGCGTACCCTCGTACGTGTTCACCACCTCCAGGTTCACGAGATGGCGGGCGATGCCGAACTCGTCGGAGATGCCGTTGCCGCCCAGCATGTCGCGCGCCATGCGGGCGATGTCCAGGCTCTTGCCGCAGCTGTTGCGCTTCATGATGGACGTGATCTCCACGGCCGCGGTGCCCTCGTCCTTCATGCGGCCCAGGCGCAGGCAGCCTTGCAGGCCCAGCGTGATCTCGGTCTGCATGTCGGCCAGCTTCTTTTGCACCAGCTGGTTGGCCGCCAGGGGCTTGCCGAACTGCTTGCGGTCCATCGTGTACTGGCGGGCCGTGTGCCAGCAGTCCTCGGCGGCGCCGAGCGCCCCCCAGGCGATGCCATAGCGCGCGCTGTTCAGGCAGGTGAACGGGCCCTTGAGGCCGCGCACGTCGGGGAAGGCGTTCTCCTCGGGGCAGAACACGGCGTCCATGACGATCTCGCCGGTGATGGACGCACGCAGCCCCACCTTGCCGTGGATGGCCGGGGCGCTCAGGCCCTTGGCGCCCTTCTCCAGCACGAAGCCCCGGATCTGGCCGTCGTCGTCCTTGGCCCAGACGACGAAGACGTCGGCGATGGGGCTGTTGGTGATCCACATCTTGCTGCCGGTCAGCTCGTAGCCGCCGTCCACCTTGCGGGCGCGCGTGACCATGCTKCCAGGATCGGAGCCGTGGTTGGGCTCGGTCAGGCCGAAGCAGCCTATCCACTCACCGCTGGCCAGCTTGGGCAGGTACTTCTGCTTGGTGGCCTCGTAGCCGAACTCGTTGATCGGCACCATGACGAGGGACGACTGCACGCTCATCATGGAGCGGTAGCCCGAGTCCACGCGCTCCACCTCGCGGGCGATGAGGCCGTAGGACACGTAGTTCAGCCCCGCGCCGCCGTACTCGGCCGGGATGGTCGGGCCCAGCAGACCCAGCTCGCCCATCTCGCGGAAGAGGGCCGGGTCCGTCGTCTCGTGGCGGAAGGCCTCCAGCACGCGGGGCTTGAGCCGCTCCTGGCAATAGGCAGCGGCGGCATCGCGCACCATGCGCTCGTCGTCGGTCAGCTGCTCGTTCAGCAGCAGCGGGTCGTCCCAGTGAAAGCTTGCCTTGTGGGCCATGGCGTTGTCCTCTTGATCGGTGGGCGCCGGTCGGGCGCATATGGCGCCCAGTATTCCTCCGCTACCCGATTCGTGTCCAATTCAAGAAACGACTCCGACCATTCGCCATGCCTATCGACGCGACACGCTCGCTCGAGTTCCGCCACCTGCGCTACTTCCTCGCGCTGGCCGAGGAACTGCACTTCGGCCGCGCCGCCCAGCGCCTGGCCATCTCGCAGCCGCCGCTGTCCGTCGCTATCCAGCAGCTGGAGGCCAGCGTCGGCGCCCGCCTGTTCGACCGCGACAGCAAGGGCGTGCGCCTCACGCCGGCCGGCCAGGCCTTCCGCACCAGCGCGCAAGGCCTGCTGGACCGCGCCGAGGACGCCTGCGCGCTGGCCCGCGAGGTACAGGCCGGCGAGGTGGGGCGGCTGCGGCTGGGCTTTGTCGGTTCCACGCTGTTCAACGGGCTGTCGGCGTGGTTGCAGGCCTTCCAGGCCAGCCACCCCAGGGTCGAGGTCGTCGTGGTGGAGCTGAACTCGCAGGACCAGATCGACGCGCTGCTCGGTGAGGAACTGGACCTGGGCCTCGTCCACACCGACCGCCTGCCGCCAGCGCTGGCCTCGCAGCCGCTCTACAGCGAACCCTTTCTCGCCTGCCTGCCGGCGGGCCACCCGAGCGCGGCTCTGGCAGAGATCCCGCTCGCGGCCTTGAGCGACCAGCCCTTCATCCTCTTTTCCCGCAAGGGCTCGCCGGACTACCACGCCCGCATCGTCGAGATCTGCCGCCAGCACGGCTTCTACCCGCGGCTGCAGCACGAAGGCCGGCACTGGCTGTCGGTCGTGTCGCTGGTGGCCCAGGGCCTGGGCGTCAGCATCGTGCCGGCGGCGTTCCAGCGGGCGGGGATTCAGGGGGCGGTATTCAGGCCGCTGGCGGAGGGGATTGAGGGGTCGGCGGTGTTTGCGGCGTGGCGGAAGGACGCGGCGGGGGTGTTGAGGGAGCGCTTCTTGGCGGCGCACGGCAGCTGAACTTGTTCGGGATGACGCGACGCCAAAGCGTCCGAGCAATCCGCCTTGACAGCTCACCGAATGCGCCTCGGTAGACTGGTGAGCAATGAGCATGCTGGCAACATTCATCACCGCTGAGGCCGTTAGCGACTGGCACGACGCCGATCGCTTTGTATTGGGCGGCCCTGCCGGCTCAACGGAGTCTGCCGTTGCGGCTGTTGGGATCAGCCTAGGGACGAAGCCTCGGTGGCGAGTTGATTTGCTTGCAGGCGTTGGGCATTCCTACTTTCAGGACCTGCGCTGCGTCGGTGAACTGATTTACATCGGCTACGGCCAGCAAGTTGCCGTGTTCTCACCCAGGACCGGCGACTTGGCATCGCACTCGGTCGATGGCTATTTTGGCCACCTCTTCACTGCCAGCGATCTTGAGTCATCGGAACTTGCTTCTTCGGTGTTGGTYGCGTCGGCGTCAGAGTTGCTGCGCTTCGACGGAACTGGCCGGCTCCTGTGGAGGAAATCCGAACTTGGGGTCGATGGTGTCATCGTCCAGCGAGTTCAGGATGGGCAGATTTTCGGCGATGCAGAGTGGGACCCGCCGGGCGGGTGGGAGCCCTTTCGACTGCACCTAGATTCGGGTGAAGCCTATCGGACCTGAGGCTCCGCGTTGCGGCCACCTACCAACGCGAGGCGGACCGATCCATCGCGCCTCTGAGCCTGATCGGCGTGGAGCGCATCGCCGCCAGCAGCACAGCCGCGCCAAACAGCTGGCCACAGAGCGCGCCCCGCCAATGCGGTTTGCGATGCGGCCAATCCTGCCGCAGGCCGACTCAGTGGCCGGCCTTGGCCGCCAGCAGCGCATCCACCGCCGCGTAGTCCACCGGCTTGACGAGGTGGTGGTCGAAGCCCGCCTCGGCGGAGCGCCGCCGGTCCTCGGCCTGGCCCCAGCCGCTGGTGGCGATCATCAGCACGCCCTGCCCCCACGGCATCTCGCGCACCTTGCGGCAGACCTCGTGGCCACTCAGGCCGGGCATGGCGATGTCCAGCAGCATCACGTGCGGCCGGAACGCCTGCGCGATCTCAAACGCCTCCGTGCCGTTCGCGGCCGTGCGCACGTCGTTACCGCCCAGCGAGAGCAGCAGCGACAGGCTCTCGGCCGCGTCGGCGTTGTCGTCGGCCACCAGGACCCGCAGGCCCGTGGACGCAAAGCCGGCCGGCGCCGCCTCGGCCCTGGCCGGCGCCGCCAGCCCCTGCCCGGCCAGCGGTAGCCGCACGATGAACTCACTGCCCTGGCCGACGCCGGCGCTGCGCGCCTCCACGCTGCCACCGTGCCGCTCCACCAGTTGGCGCACCAGCGTCAGGCCAATGCCAAGGCCGCCACCCACCTGTGCGTGTGAACGCTGCACCTGTGTGAACATGTCGAACACGCTGTCCAGCATTTCCAGCGGGATTCCGATGCCGTCGTCGCGCACCGACAGCACTGCCTGCGCTGCCTCGCGGCGCAGGCTCACCTCGATGCTGCCGCCGTGCGGCGTGAACTTGGAGGCGTTGCTGATCAGGTTGGACAGCACCTGGATCAGGCGCGTCTCGTCAGCGTCGACGATGCAGTCCTGCTCGGGCAGATGCGCCGTCAGCCGGTGGCCAGCCTGCTCCACGCCCAGCTGGCTGGTCGCCACAGCCTGGCGCACGACACCGATCAGCGACAGAGGCTCGCGCTTCAGCTCGACGAGGCCGCGCGTCAGGCGCGAGAGGTCCATCAAGTCGTCGATCAGCCGCACCATCTGCACCAGCTGGCGCTCCATGATGTCGCGGCTCGAATCCAGGATGCGCGGGTCATGGTGGGCCCGGCGCTGCAGCGTCAGCGCATTGCCGATGGCCGCCAGCGGATTGCGCAGCTCGTGCGCCAGCGTCGCCAGGAACTCATCCTTGGTGCGGTTGGACTCCGCCAGCTCCTGCGACAGCTCGCGATACCTGGCCTCGTTCGCGCGCAACGCGGCATCGGTCACCTCGCGGTCCGTCACGTCCGCGCCTTCGACGAAGATGCCCACCACGGTGCCGTCCTTGCCCTTGATGGGCTGGTAGACGAAGTCCACGAAGCGCTCCGTCGCGGCCTCGCCCGGGCGGCTCTGGGACATGAACTTGGCGCCCTTGGCAATGTAGGCCTCGCCGGTCGCGTAGACACGGTCCAGCAGCGCCCCATAGCCCTGCGCCACGGCGTCCGGCATGGCCTCTGCCAGCGTCTTGCCGACCACCTCGCGGTCCACCAGCTTCAGGTAGCTGGGGTTGGCGATCTCGAACCGGTGGCTCGGGCCGCTGAGCAGCGTCATGAACGTCGGCGCCTGCTCGAAGAGCTGCCCCAGCTGGTCGCGCTCCGCCGCCATGCGCTGGTTGGCCAGCACCTGCTCGGTCGTCTCCGTGCACACCACCAGCACGCCGCCGATGCCGTTCGGGCTGTGCTCGTCGTCGATGGGGCTGTAGCTGTAGGTCCAGTACACGTCCTCGCAGCGCCCGTGGCGCGTGATCGGCACCAGGTGGTTCACGTTCCACGTCGCGCCCCGCCCCTCGCGCACCTGCTCGATCTGCGGGCCGATGATGGGCCAGATCTCCTCCCACACCTCACGCGCAGGCCGGCCCAGCGAGCCGGGGTGGCGCTCCGGGCCGATGCATTCGCGGTAGGCGTCGTTGTACAGGCAGGCGTTCTCTGCGCCCCACCAGATGTACATCGGGTGGCCGGTGTTCAAGATGAGCCGCACCATCGCGCGCAGCGGCTGCGGCCAGGTATTCGGCGCACCGAGGGACGAGCTGGACCAGTCATGGGCGCGCATAAGGGCGCCCATCTCACCGCCACCGGAGAGGAAGGCGGGGGATGCCGGGGTGGCAGGCTGCGTCAACGGGGAGTTAGAGGGAGCGGGAGGCATCTTCCGGCGGATACAGGTGCGCTGCCGATTGTCAGCGGAGTCTGCGGGGCTGGCGAAAGCCGACGGGGTAACAAGTTGCCGCGCAGCACATACGCAATATCCACATCGCGCCAGCGCTCCGCGCCACCATCGCCCATGCTTGAATTGCATTCCCGCGAGCAGGCCGCGCCAAGTGCGCCACAGAGCCCGCCGCAGCCAGGGGCGACTCGGAGACATCCATGACTTCACTTCGGCAACTGGCCAGCCGCCTGCTGCTCGCCACAACGGCGATGACCCTGGCCACCACAGCGCACGCAGACATCACCATCGGCCAGACCGCCGGCCACACCGGCACGGTGGCGTCCAGCGTCAAGGAGGCGACCCAGGGCGCCAAGCTCTACTTCGACATCGTCAACGCCAGTGGCGGCGTCCACGGCCAGAAGCTCACGCTGGTGTCGCTGGACGACAAGTTCGACGCCAAGCTGGCCGTGACCAATGCCAAGGCGCTGATCGACCAGGGCGTGATCGCCCTCTTCCTGAACCGCGGCACACCGCTCACACAGGCCGTCATGCCGCTGCTGACCGAGCACAAGATCCCGCTGGTGGCGCCGTCCACCGGCGCGATGGCGCTGCACAAGCCCGTGCACCCCTGGCTGTTCAACGTGCGCGCCACCTACCAGCGCGAGGCGGAACGGGCCATCGAGCATCTGAGCCTGATCGGCGTGGAGCGCATCGCCATCGTGCAGGTGGACGACTCTTTCGGCGAGGACGCGGTGGTGGGCGCGCTGGCCGGGCTGGGCAAGGTGAACAAGGCGGCCGTGGCCCACGAGAAGTACGACCGCGCCAAGCCCGACTTCGGCCCCATCGTTCCCAAGCTGCTGGCCAAGCAACCGCAGGCGGTGCTGTTCATCGGCTCGGGCACGGCGGTCGTGCAGGGCATGAGGGCGGTGCGGGCGGCGGGCTCGACGGCGCAGCTCGTCACGCTGTCTAACAACGCGTCCGCCGGCTTCATCAAGGACCTGGGCGACGTTGCCTACGGCGTCATCGTCAGCCAGGTGTTCCCCTACGAGCGCTCGCTGGCCAAGCCCATCATCAAGGAGGCACTGGAGGCGGCGCAGAAGGCCGGTGTCGAGCTGACGCCGACGACCGTGGAGGGCTATGTGTCGGCCAAGGTGCTGGTGGAGGGCCTGAAGCGGGCCGGCAAGCAGCCGACGCGCCAGAGCCTGCGCGATGCGCTGGAGAACATGGGCCGCTACGACGTGGGCGGCATCGAGGTGGGCTACAGCGCCAAGGACCACAGCGGCCTGGACTATGTGGACCTGGCCATCATTGACCCGTCGGGCAAGTTCAGGCGCTGAGGCCGGGCCGGTTCAGCGCCGCAACCCGTTGAGCACATGGCCCGCGCTGCCCAGCAAGCGCTCCACCACCGCCTCGAACAAGGCCTCTTCGGCCACCACGCCCTGGATCCGCTGCCCCTGCAGCGACCCGCACAGGTTCACGCTGGCCAGCGGCCCGGGCAGCGCCTGCATGTACTCGACCACACCGGCCGGCTGCCCGGCCGCGATCTCGGCCATGAAGGCCGGGCTGAGCATGCCGACGTTGTCGAGCAGCGGAAAGGGCAGGATCTGGCGCAGCTGGGACAAAAAGTTCGTGCCGACGTCGAGCTTGCCGAGGGTGTCGCGCTGGCGGGCGATGCGCACGCAGGCGTCGATGAAAAAGTCCAGGTGCAGGCTGCCGGCGCAGAAGGCGGCCACCGAGTTGTTGAAGCGGTGGCTGACGCGGCGGGCCCCGGCGGGGTCGGTATAAAGCCAGAGTTCATGGCACAGCACGAAGCCGCTCTCCGGCGCGACCTGCAACGCCTCGGGGCAGAAGACCAGCATGTCGGCGTCGACCCAGATGGTGCGCTGCCAGCCTTCGGCCAGCAGCTCCTTGGCGACGAGGAGGCGGGCCAGGTCGGTGACGGGGCAGATCTCGTGCCGGGCCTTGGCGCGGAACCAGTCGGGCGCGCGGGCCAGGAAGCCGTCGTCGTAGAAGCGGTAGTCATAGCCCCGGGCCGCCGCCCAGGCCTTGACGGTGGCCATGCAACTGGTGATCCAGGCCGGCACGCGCTCGGTGCGGAAGGATTGATAGACGATGGTCTTCACGGCAGCGAGTGTCTCGTCGCGCCTATGGCTCGGGTTGACAGGGAGTTGGAATTAACCGACACCACGATGCACCYGCCGCCGCTATGGTCCCGCCGCCATGAGCAGTTCCACCCCCCTCTCCCCGCCCTTCTCCCCACCCCGCGCCCAGCCGCGCACGCCGCTGCGCATCTGGGACATCTCCCCCACCGTCGCGCCCGACGCGCCCATCTTCCCGGGCGACGAGCCCTACAGCCTGCGCTGGACGGCCCAGCTGTCGCCCGACTGCCCGGTCAACCTGAGCGCCATCACGATGTCGCCCCACGTCGGCGCGCATGCGGATGCCCCGCTGCATTACGCCAACGACGCACCTGCGATTGCCGACGTGCCGCTGGACACCTATCTGGGCCGCTGCCGCGTCATCCACGCCATTGGCGCCGCACCGCTGATCACGGTCGAGCATCTACGGCACGCTGAAGCCGACCTGCCACCCCGCGTGCTGGTGCGCTGCTGCGAGCGGGCCGACACGGTGTGGAACCCCGCCTTCACGGCCTATGCGCCCGAGGCCATCGCCTGGCTGGCCGCGCGCGGCGTGCGGCTGGTCGGCATCGACACGCCCAGCGTCGACCCGGCCGACTCCAAGGCGCTGAGCAGCCACCAGCAGTTGCGCCGCCTGGACCTGCGCGTGCTGGAGAACCTGGTGCTCGACGACGTGCCCGAGGGCGATTACGAGCTGATCGCCCTGCCCCTGAAACTCCAAGGCGCCTGCGCATCGCCCGTGCGCGCCATCCTGAGGGAACTGCCATGAATATCGAAGAAGCCAAGCGGCTCGATGCCGCCGACCCCCTGCGCTCGCTGCGCGACCTCTTCACGTTGCCCGAAGGCATCACCTACCTGGACGGCAACTCCCTGGGCGCCCTGCCCCGCGCCACGCCCGAGCGCATCCAGCGCGCGGTGGAACAGGAGTGGGGCCAGGGCCTGATCAAGAGCTGGAACACGGCCGGCTGGATCGACCTGCCGCGCCGCCTGGGCGACCGGCTGGCGCCCTGGCTGGGCGCGCGGCCCGGCGAGGTGCTGGTGGCGGACTCGACCTCGGTGAGCCTCTACAAGGTGCTGCACGCCGCGCTGCAGCTGCAGCAGGGCCAGCGCCGCGTCATCGTCAGCGAGCGCAGCAACTTCCCGACCGACAACTACATCGCCCAGAGCGTGGCCCGCGCGCACGGCGGCGAGCTGATCCTGGCCGAGACGCCGGAGGACATCCCGCCCCTGCTGGACGAGCGCTGCGCCGTGCTGATGCTCACCCATGTGAACTACCGCAGCGGCCGCATGCACGACATGGGGCTGCTGACGCGCTGGGCCCACCAGGCCGGCGCGCTGGCCGTGTGGGACCTGGCGCACAGCGCCGGCATCGTGCCCATCGACCTGCTGGGCAGCGCGGCCGACTTCGCCATCGGCTGCGGCTACAAATACCTGAACGGCGGCCCCGGTGCGCCGGCCTTCGTGTGGATGCACCCACGCCACGAAGGCCAGGTGTGGCAGCCGCTGACGGGTTGGCTGGGCCATGCCAACCCCTTCGACTTCGACAGCGAGTACCAGCCCGCGCCGGGCATCCAGCAGTACCAGTGCGGCACGCCGGCCGTGCTGTCCATGACCGGGCTGGACACGGCGCTGGACGTCTACGACGCCGCRCAGAAGCTGGGCGGCATGAAGGCACTGCGCAACAAATCGCTGGCGCTGACCGAGGCGTTCATCGGCGGCGTGGAGCAGCGCGTGCCGGGCGCGGCAATAGCCACGCCGCGCGAGGCGGCGCTGCGTGGTTCGCAGGTGTCGTTCTCGCTGCCGCAGGGGATCGACGGCTATGCCGTCATGCAGGCGCTGATCCACCACGGCGTCATCGGCGACTTCCGCACCGGTGACCCGGAGCTGCTGCGCTTCGGCTTCGCGCCGCTGTACAACGGCTTTGCCGACGTGGCGCGGGGCGTCGAGGTGCTGGGCCAGATCCTCGAATCACGCTCTTGGGACGCCCCTCAGTTCACCAGCCGCAGCAAGGTGACCTGATCGTGAGCACCACCGAACACCACGGCGCCCAGCTCGACTTCTCCAAGGAGATGAGCTACGGCGACTACCTGCAGCTCGACGCCATCCTCAGCGCCCAGAAGCCGCTCTCGCCCGACCACAACGAGATGCTGTTCATCGTGCAGCACCAGACGTCCGAGCTGTGGATGAAGCTGATGCTGCACGAGCTGCACGCGGCCATCGGCAATGTGGCTGCGGACCGCCTGCCCGAGGCCTTCAAGATGCTGGCCCGGGTGTCGCGCATCATGGAGCAGCTCGTCCACGCCTGGGACGTGCTGGCGACGATGACGCCGCCCGAGTACAGCGCCGTGCGGCCCTACCTGGCCAAGAGCAGCGGATTCCAGAGCGCGCAGTACCGGCGCATCGAGTTCCTGCTGGGCAACAAGAACGCGGCCATGCTCAAACCCCACGAGCACCGGCCCGACCTGCTGGCACAGGTGCAGGAGGCCTACGCAGCCCCGTCGCTCTACGACGAGGTGCTGAAGCTGATGGCGCGACGCGGCATCGCCGTGCCGGCCACGCACACGCAGCGCGACTGGACGCAACCCTACGCCGCCGACGACGGCGTGAAGGACGCCTGGCTGGTGGTCTACCGCGCACCCAAGGACCACTGGGACCTCTACCAGATGGGCGAGGAGCTGGTGGACCTGGAGGACGCCTTCCGCCTCTGGCGCTTCCGCCACGTCACCACGGTGGAGCGCGTCATCGGCTTCAAGCGCGGCACGGGCGGCACGGGTGGCGTGAGCTATCTGCGCAAGATGCTGGACGTGGTGCTGTTCCCGGAGCTTTGGGCATTGAGGACGGAGCTGTGAGGCGCGCCGCACTCGCGCTGTTTGCCGCCAGTTCAGCCCACGCGGCCGACCGCAACTTCCAGGCCGAAGGCGTGGACACCGGTGCCGGAATCGGCCCGCGCTGGGTGGCCCRGGCGGGCGCGGGCGTGGCGGCGGCGGACGACCTGTACTCGATCTACACCAACCCCGCCGGCCTGCTGGGGGTGCAGGGGTTGGAGGTCAGCATCTCGCGTCAACTCAACGCCAAGCTGCACGCCTACAACTTCATCGGCGCAGCCTGGCGGCTGCCGCTGCCGGAGCATTGGGGCTTCAAGGCCACGGTGGCGGGCAGCTTCTACCCGCGCATCCACGCCCGGGCCAGCGGCGTCTACACCGACGCCGACTTCGAAAGCCTGTTCCTGCGCTTCCTGCTGCCCGGCGTGTCGGGCAACTTCGACGGCGACATCGACAGCAAGACCAAGACCTGGCGCTACGCGGTGGCCCTCGCGCCGTCGGCGGGGCCGTGGTCCGTCGGCGTCTACGTGGACCGCATCGACTGCAAGTCCAATTTCTGCGGCGTGCATGCGGAGTCCAACGGCTACACGGTGCAGTCCACCGGCGCCAAGGCCTACGCCTATGGCGTAGGCCTGCGCTACCAGTTCAGCCCCGACCTGACGCTGGGCGTGCAGGCCAGCGACCTGAGTACCAAGCTCGACATCCACACCGTGACGACCGACGCCGCCGGCACCCGGGAGTCAACGACGCAAGCCCACTTCCCGCGCAAGCTGGCGGCCGGCCTGGCCTGGCGCTGGACGGGCGCGACCACGGTGACGGGCGATTTCGAATCGACGCACGGCAGCTACGGCAGCACGCAGATCGACCTGCAGGTGCTGCGCTTCGGCGCCGAGCACCGCACGGGCGATTGGGCGTGGCGCGTCGGCGCCCTCGTCCCGCTGCGCATCCACTCCAGCGACTCCGGCCGCCTCAAGCTGCCCGCGCCCGTGGCGCCCACGGCCGGCCTGGGCTGGCAGAGCGGGCCATTGAGGATTGACATTGCCGTCTACGCCCATGCCGTGATGAGCATGCACAAGGACAAACTCAGCCCCGCGGCGGACCTGAGCCTGACAGCAGCCTTCTAAGCCCTCAGCCGCTCCCGCTTCGCCTCCACCCGGAACGCCGCCAGCCGCCCGGCATACGGGTCCAGCGCGTCCTCCGGCATGCCCAGCGGCCACCCCACCACCGCCGCGAACCGTGCCGGCGTGACCTGGCCGTGCGCCATCAACTCGTCCACCAGCGCCAGCAGTGCGCCGCAGTGCATTTCGAGCAGCTGCGAGGCACGCGCATGCTCGCCCTGCAGCAAGGCTTCGATGGGCGCGTTGCTGGCGTCCGCGTCGGTGCAGAGGTTGTCTTCGCTGCTGACGGACACGTCGATGCGGCTGATGCGTTCGCCATGGCCGAGGTGGCGCAGCATGCGCGCGGCCGTCTCGGTGGCCTTGCGCAAATCGCTCTCGGCGCCGCTGGAGCTCAGCTCCGGGCCAAACACCAGCAACTCGGCCGCGCGGCCGGCGAGGCTGGTGCAGGTGGAGTCCAGCAGGTTCTGGCGCGACCACACCTTGCGCGAGGTGTAGGCGTTGTAGCCGCCCTCGAAGCTGGCGACGTGGATCTTGATCTCCGTCGGCGCGCGGCCGAACAGCAGCGCATGCACCAGGCCATGGCCAGCCTCGTGCACCGCGAGCAGCGCGCGGAAGTCCGCGTTGTTGCGCTCGCGCAGGCGGCTGATCTCGAAGGGAGCGGCTATGGGCTGAGACTGTCCGTGCCAATGCGCGATCAGGCTGCGGCCATCGGCCGTTAGGCCCACGCTGTCGCCCGCCGCCGCGCCGCGCTCCAGCGCCCACAGCGCGGCCTTGGCCAGGCCGGCACCGAGGATGGCGTGCAGCGAGGAGAACAGCGGCCGCGTGCCCTGGGCGGGGAACACCGCGTTGGCGTAGATCTGCTCGCGCACGCTGGCGGCCAAATCGAAGTGCAAGCCGCAGCGCGCCTCGGTCTCGCCGACATAGCGCGCACAGCCCTGCGCGATCAGCTGCTCATACGCGCTGCGCGACAGCGACGGATACACCACATGCTCGTTGCCCAGCCGCGCCACCTGCTCGGGCTTGAAGCGCTGGTTCAGCGCCTGCTTCACGTCGATGACGGTGAGCTTGGCCGTCACCGCGTGGAAGGTATCGGCATCGCTGTCGCAGTCGTCCACGCTGGTGGCGAGGTCCTCATACATCTCGTCGAGGTTGCCGCAGACGAAGACGAGCAGCCGGCTGTAGTCGGTGTCCCATTGCTGCTGGCCGCTCTCCCGGAAGGCGTGCAGGCGCGCCTGGATCTGCTCGGGCTTCCAGGCCATGATCTCCAGCAGCGGCACGTCGAGCTTGAGGGTGCGCCGCAGTTCCTTCGCGTCCCAGCTGCTGAGCTTGAACCGCAGCTTGGCGTCGTCAGCATCAGCCCGCTCGGCGTCGAACGCGGCCTCGGCGATGGCCGACTCGATGTCGCCCAGCAGCGAGAGCGCCGGCGCCAGGCGACCGTCGGACAGCAGCGTCCAGACATCCTGGTAACGCTCCACGCGCATCTCGTTGCGCTTGCCGTCGATGGTGCGAAAGCGCTGGAACTCGTCCAACGCCAGGATGCCCGGCTCGCCCTCGCGCACGCCGCTCTGCGCCAGCATGCCCGAGATGCTCTGCGCACCGCGCCAGCTCGCACCATTCGAGAAGCCGTCCATCTGCACTTCCACGAAGCGGTCGTAAAAGCCCAGCAGCTGCGCCAGGCGGCGCACCAGCTGGGTCTTGCCCGTGCCGGTCAGGCCCCAGAGGCAGACGATGACGGGCCGCGCCACCAGTTCGGGCAGCACGTACCACGCACGCACCGAGTCAATGACGCGGTCGATGATTGCATCGATGCCGAACAGCTCGGTCTTGAGCTGGGCGGCGACGTCCTGCAGCTGCTGGTTTCTCTGCGCCAGCTGCACACGCAATTCATTCTGGGAATCAGTCATCCCAATCCTTTCTTCGCAGCAGCGCCAGCAGCGCCACGCGGTCGGCACGGCGCTGGGCGCCGCGGCTTTGGATGTGTTGACCTGCGCCACGCAAGCCGCGCTGGGCCAGTGCACGTGCGACGGGGTCGCGCGCACCGGAGCTCGTTTCGAGCACCAGCGTCATCGGCTGTTTCATGCGGCGCAGGGCCTTGACCCGCCCCTCCTGGAGGGCGCGGGAACGGAGTTGTGCACTCATTCGGTTTCCGAAAAGCAAAAGCCCCGGCTCAGTGGACTCGGGGCTTTGCTTAGCCAGCGCGGTCTGAGGCCGTATCTGTGAACAGACACGGTCCAGCCGGGGCTCGGGAACCGTGTTCAGTCGATCGTCGAAATGAACAGGGAGGACATAGCAGGGATCTCCGTTTTGCGGGCGCTGTCGTGGGGCGCCTTCAGCAAGGGGCCGGATGATGGAGGCGTTAGCGCGACTGCGCAAGCCGCACGAGCCTGCTGCGTTGCGGCATGCCAACGCACGCCAACGCTCGAAGGCGATGATGGTCCGAGCCAGTCGCCCTGAACGACGCGGCCCCGACTCCTACAATCGCAGCACCCCCTTCCACGACCCGGCGCCCACCCGGCGCGGGTCTCTCAATGAGGTCCTGACGCCATGGACACCCGCACCTCCGAAACCCGCCTGCGCATCGAGCGCCTGCGCGACGCCCTGATCGCCCAGAACGTGCACGCCGTGCTCGTGCCGAGCAGCGACCCGCATCTCTCCGAGTACCTGCCCGGCCGCTGGCAGGGCCGCGAGTGGCTGTCGGGCTTCACCGGCTCCATGGGCAGCCTGGTTGTCACGCGCGACCGCGCCGCGCTGTTTGCCGACAGCCGCTACTGGGCCCAGGCCGAGGCGCAGCTCGCCGGCAGCGGCATAGAACTGCAGAAGACGAACTCGGGCGCGTCCACGCAATACATCGACTGGATCGCCCAGGACCTGCAGGCCGGCCAGGTGCTGGCCGTGGACGGCCAGGTGCTGGGCCTGGCGCTGGCCAATGCGCTGCGCGCCGGGCTGGGCCGCAAGGGCATCACACTGCGCACCGACGCCGACCTGCTGAGCCAAGCCTGGGACGACCGCCCCAGCCTGCCGCTTGAACCCGTCTACGAACACCTGCCGCCGCAAGCCGCCGTGAGCCGCGCCGACAAGCTGGCCCGCGTGCGCGCGGCGATGGCGAGCGTGAGCGCCACCCACCACCTCATCTCGACCGTGGACGACGTGGCCTGGCTGCTGAACCTGCGCGGCAGCGACGTGGAATGCAACCCGGTCTTCATCGCCCACCTGCTGCTGGACACGACGGGTGGCCGCCTCTTCATTGGCAGCGGCAAGGTGCCCGCTGACGTGGCCGCGCGCCTGAACGCCGATGGCATCCAACTCGCGGCCTATGACCAGGCCGCAGCGGCTTTGGCCGCGCTGCCGGCCGACGCCACGCTGCTGATCGACCCCAGGCGCGTGACGCTGGGCCTGCGCGAGGCCGTGCCGGCGAGCGTCAAAGTTGTCGAGCAGATCAACCCAAGCACGCTGCTGAAGAGCCGCAAGACGCCGGCCGAGGCGGTGTTCATCCGGGAGGCCATGGCCGAGGACGGCGCAGCGATGTGCGAGTTCTATGCCGAGTTCGAGGCGTCGCTGGCGCGTGGCGAACGCTGGAGCGAGCTGGACGTGGACACCAAGCTCTCGGCGCAGCGCAAGAAGCGCAAGGGCTTCGTCGGCTTGAGCTTCTCAACAATAGCCGGCTGGATGGCCAACGGCGCCCAGCCCCACTACCGCGCCACGCCCGAGTCCTTCGCGCAGATCGCCGGCGACGGCCTGCTGCTGATCGACTCCGGCGGCCAGTACCTCGGCGGCACGACGGACATCACGCGCGTCTGGCCCATTGGCACCGTCAACGCGGCGCAGAAGCGCGACTACACACTGGTGCTCAAGGGCACGCTGGCTTTGTCGCGCACCCGCTTCCCGCGCGGCACGCTCAGCCCCATGCTGGACGCCATCGCCCGCGCGCCGCTTTGGGAGCACGGCCTGGACTATGGCCACGGCACCGGCCACGGCGTGGGCTACTTCATGAACGTGCACGAAGGCCCGCAGAGCATCAGCAAGGCCATCCCCGAGGCGACCATGGCGATGGAGCCCGGCATGATCACCTCCATCGAGCCGGGCCTGTACCGACC